>CAMGZN010000001.1 GCA_946183335.1 uncultured Caryophanales bacterium
TAATAACAATGCCTCGTTTGGATGCTAATCCGATGCCAGCAAAGTAGGCTAAAGGAACCGAAATAACAATGGCGCAAGGACATGCAACAACAAGGATTGCTAAGCCACGATAAATGCCTTCAGACCATTGTCCTGAAATAATACCTGTAAGTAGTGCAAACAAGATCCCAATGACAAAGACGGTTGGTGTATAAATACGTGCAAACCTTGTAATGAATTTCTCAGCTTTAGCTTTGTGTTCTCCAGATGATTGAACCAGTTCAATAATCTTGGAAATTGTTGAATCAGCGAACACTTTATTAACACAAACAGTAATTGATCCACTTCTTAGAATAGAGCCACTCAAAACGTTGGATCCTTCCACGACATCAACCGGCATTGGCTCACCTGTTAACGAGGACATATCTAAGGTTCCTTGGCCATCAATAATTACACCATCCGCTGGAACGATTTCACCAACGTGAACAATGATATTATCATCGACTTTTAAAGTTTCCGGCTTAACTTGGCTAACTTTACCATTCACAATCAAATTCGCGGTATCAGCACGCAAATCAATTGCATTTGAAATAGCATTTTTGGATTTGCCAGTCGCGATATGTTCAAAAAGCTCACCAACTTGATAGAGAGCAACAACCATGACCCCATCCATCATATCGATTGGGAATCCGGCTCCTTGTAAAACACCTAAATTAATTAGAACAGAAAGGGCGAAAACACCTAAACACGAAATCGTTAACAAAAGATTCATATCAATTGGATTTCGTAAGTGAATAATGTTTTGAATGACCTTCCAGACTATGTCATAAACAACGATTCCAGCCGCAACTGCATGGAGTGCGAACGACACCCATGAAAATTCCTCTCCATAGATAATCATTGCGATGATAACAAGCACCGCTGCCGCAACGATTCTTCCTAAAGTTATCCAGAATTTGCGGTTAAAAATGGAATATTTTTGTTTTGAGCCTTTATTAATTCTTTCAATTCTTAAAGGATCATCTTCAATCTTTTTGATCTCGTTTTTTAAGTCTTCAACAGGCATCTCATCTTCGCGATAAACGATATACATACGTTCATTTGCAAAGTCGATTGTTGCTTGTTGAACAAACTCTTGTTTATTTAAATATCTTTCTACTTTAGAGGCACAGTTAGGACAATCAAATCCTGAACAATGATAAACAACTTTTTTACTCATTTTATAATTCCTCCACATGTTCCACTGCCACATTTAAAAGTTGTTTAACGTGGCAATCAGACAAAGAATAGTAAACCTTTTGTCCTTCTTTACGAGTACGAACAAGATTAGCTCGTCTTAAAACAATTAATTGATGTGAGACTAGTGATTGAGATTCACTAACTTCATTTACAATGTCACCAACGCATTTCTCAATCATACATGAATGACAAGTACATTCAGAACAATTCTGCTTTCCGCACTCGCACATGCATTTTTCATCATTAAGTAAAGATAAAAGAATTTTTAACCGAGTTGGATCAGACATAATCTTGAAGATTTTTGATACATCGTTAACTTTGTTAGACATAACCGGATTAATTCCTCCGTGTATATTATATGAATGTCCGTTCATATATTCAAGTAAAATAAAAGGATTCCGTTAAGAATCCAATTATTTAAGAATTTCTTAGATCTTATCGATTTCAGAGAAATCGACATCAACTGGAGTAGCACGTCCGAAGAAGATTGTTTCGATACGGCAAGCACCTGTTGTTTTATCAATAGAGAGAATCTTACCTTCGGTACCTTCAAGTGGTCCACGAATAACTTTAACATTGTCACCAACGTTATAACGATCATACATGGAGCTATCGACCATACCCATTCTTTTAAGAACTGGTTCGATTTCTTCACGGCTAACTGGAGTTGGTTTTTGACCACCACCAGCAGATCCAGCAATACCTGTAACACCCGGTGTGTTACGAACAACATACCAAGAGTTGTCAGTCATAATCATTTCCACAAAGATGTTTCCTGGAAAAAGATTTTTCATTTTTGTTTTGCCAGTTGGCATTCCATCCTTAAGGACAGGAACTTCTTGTTCAGCAACCAAGACATTAAAAATGTAGTCTTGGAGATTCATTGTTTGAATACGTTTTCTTAAGTTATCAGCAACTTTGTTTTCGTGTTGGGAATAAGTTGTGACAATGTACCAACGCTTTTCACCTAATTGAGCCATCGTAATAGTCTCCTTTATTTAATCAAGCGGATGGCGCCTTCAGCAGCATCTTTAGCACCACCACCAAAAATTTCTTTCAGTTCACCAATTAATGAACCCGAGGCTAAGTCTTCAATTGATAAAATCAATGCGCAGAAAACACAAATCACAATTGTGGTGATTAATGCTGGCATGAAGACGTCTTTCTTTGGCCAACGAACACGTTTGCCTTCTTTAATGACTTCTTGAGTATATTTTTTGACACCCATATAAGCCTCCTTACTTACTTTCCTTATGTAACGTCATCTTGTTACATGTTGGACAGTACTTCTTGATTTCAAGACGTTTTGTTTCGCCTTCTTTCTTTGTTGTCGTGTAATTTCTCGACAGACATTCGGGGCAAATTAAAATAACTTTCTTTCTCATAAAACGTTATCCTATTAACATCTTGCTGGACTATTTTACTCTTTCACGAATTAAAAAGTCAATAATGACTTATTATTCGTCACTTTCTACTGGAGTGAGCATTTCGAATGGAGCGCCACAAACTGGGCAAACCTCTCCTTCTTCCACCTCAACTTCTTGACCGCAAATTTGACAAACATACTTTTTCATAGTTGGTCTCCTTTATTTTTTATATTCTTCAACACGATGAACTAGTTCATCGAGAACGTCTGTTTCGTACTCCTCAATTTCGCCTTTATCAACCTTGGATGAGAGTTCAGGATCAATTGGAATCTCAGCTAAAACTTCCAAACCGTGACGTTTAACTTCTTCTTCATATTTCCCGTTTCCGAAAACACGAATCTTTTCATCACATTTCGGACATTTCACATAAGCCATATTCATTGCTACGCCTAAAATATCGACGTACATCATCTTCGCCATATTGATAGATTTCGCCACCACCATACTAACAAGTTCTTGTGGGCTAGAAACGATGATAATTCCATCAATTGGATAGCTTTGGAAAACAGTTAATGGAACATCGCCTGTTCCAGGTGGCATGTCGATTAATAAGTAATCAACATCTCCATAAATTACATCTGTATAAAGTTGTTGAACAAAACCAGCGATAAGTGGTCCTCTCCAACAAATTGGGTCCTCAGCATTTTCAAGTAAGGCATTAGCAGACATGATTTTCACACCATGTTTTGAGATTAATGGATAGAGTCCAGATTCGTCTTGAGGGGCAAGTTTTCCCTTCAGGCCAAACGCCTGTGGAATGCTTGGGCCCGTGACATCTGCGTCAATAATCGCAACTTTGTGTCCACGTCTATTTAATGCGCTTGCTAAAAGAGAAGTGACAAGGCTTTTTCCAACGCCACCTTTTCCAGAAATCACCGCAAAAGTCTTACGAAATGACGAAAACTCGTGTGGTCTTAGTTTTTCAATTTTGCGTTCCTCACAGTTATTAACTGAGCAACTTGAGCAATCGTGATTGCAATCCGCCATATGAGATAAACCTCCGATTTAGGTGCTTATATTATCTCATACTTAATAAAATTAAAAAACAACTAATCCAGTTTGTTTAAACTTGATAGCAGTTTTTTATTTTTGCGTTGGGAGAGAATTCTCCTTCTTACGGTAGAAAGAGATACATTAAGAAGAGCCGCTATCTCTCTTAATGAGTAACCCATTCCACGATAGTAAAGGATTGTTTTATCAAGTGGGGTGAGTTCATAGATCGTACTTTCTGGTGAAGAGATAACGCCATCAAACTCAACTAATTTCTGGTCGTCATGTCCAATCACCTCGTGAATGGAAACTCCATTTTCAAGAACTTGATCCAAACTATTCGAAAAATAAAGCGGGTCTCGTGTTCCGATAACCCGCCTTACTGCATCGATTGTTCGTGTTTTCGCTATTCGATGCAAATAGTACTTAAATGAACCCCTGTTTGAATCAAATGTTTTGATCGCATAAGTGAAGATCTCATTGTATAAATCCTCACAATCATCCCATGATACATTTTGAATCCCATATCCATCGAACAGGTACATCATGAATTTAATTGTTTCTTCCATATATAAGAAGAAGTATTTTTGCGTCATCTCAAGTTGACGCTGTGAAAAAAGGCCACTACTGCCTTTTCTTATTGACATATAACTGTCCTCCTTATTTACTGGAGGATCTAATATTACTTAGTAATATACCTGTCGCCACGGAAACGTTGAGCGAATTTACGTGACCAAGCATTGGGATTTTAACGACGAAATCCGAGTTCTCTAAAACAAGTCTGGAAATACCGTTTCCTTCGGAACCAACAATTAAAGCCGTTGGTCCATCGTACTTAACTTTGTCATAGTCAAGCTTAGCTGATCCGTCGGAGGCATAAATCCAAAATCCATTGGACTTAAGCACCCGGATCGCATTGGAAACGTTACTTACCTGGCAAATCTTTACATGGTCGATAGCACCAGTCGAAACCTTAACAACCGTCATGTTGATTTGCACTTGATTACGATTTTTTAAGATAATTCCATCCACACCAAAAGCATCACACGAACGTATGATTGCCCCCAGATTGTGTGGATCTTCAATTTCATCAAGGATTAGAATGAGCGGTTGCTTCTTTCCTTGGCATCCATTGATAATTTCATCTAAGGTAGCGTACTGATAATCTTGCACTAGAGCTATAACACCCTGATGATTGCCATTCCTTGATAAACTGGCTAGGACAGATTGCTCAACAAACTCGATTGGCAAATTATTGTCGCGAGCAAGCTTCAGGAGTGACTCGTCTTGGAAGCCTTTTTGCACAAGAAGCTTATTGGCTTTCTTGGCTTCAATGCTACTTCTGACAGGGATCCTCCCGTAAATCAAGTTTGCGTTACTTTTTGGCGACGCTGTCCCATATTTCATTGTTTATAAAATTCCCTTCTCGATTAAAGTCTTTCGAAGGGCATCAGATTCTTCGAATTTTTTCTCAGTTTTGAGCGCTAAATATTTGGCATAAATTTCTTTATCTTCAGCACTTAAAACTGGGTATTTAATATCTAAACCAAATACATCCAAAATGTCGCGAATATTTGCGAAAATTACCAGCAATTTTTGGATATCTTTTGGATTTTTACGTAATTCAATATTTGCGTTTTTGAGTTCTTCATATAAACAAGTAAACCCATTAGAAGTATTGAAATCTTCACTCAGTGCAGAAAGGAATTTTTCAATGTTTCCTTTGGCCTTACTGAGGTCTTCTCCTGCGAGCTGAAGAGCGACAGCAACTTGCTTATAAGTTTGGCTAATTTTTAAGAGTTCATTTTTCGCTGATGCAACAGTTTCTTCAGTGAATTGAACTGGAGCACGGTAATGAGCGGAAAGAATTAATAAACGAAGAAGATTTGGCCCAAATTCTTTTAAAGCGTCTTTTGCTAAAACAACATTGCCTAAAGATTTGGACATCTTTTCGTTTCCAAAATTAACAAAGCCGTTGTGCATCCAAACATTGGCGATTCGATGACCATCATGTGCCTTTGCTTGAGCAATTTCGTTTTCATGATGCGGGAACTTAAGATCAAATCCACCGCCATGAACATCAATCATTCCACCAAAGATGGAATTAATCATGACGCAGCATTCAGTATGCCATCCCGGACGACCTTTTCCCCAAGGAGAATCCCATTGAATACCAACGTTCGTTTTCTTCCATAAGACAAAGTCTAATGGAGATTCTTTCTTACTGTTTTCCTCGATACGAGCACCAACAACTAAATCGTCAACATTGATGTTTTGAAGTTCTCCATAGTTCTCAATAGAACTAATACGGAAGAAAACATCTCCGTCAACTTCATAAGCGGCACCTTTTTTAACAAGCTCATCAATATAATTGATAATTTGAGACATGTACTCGGTTACCTTTGGATTTTGATAATGAGGTTTAACATTAAGTTGTTTTAAAACATCTTTATAAGCAGCGATATAACGCTCAGAAATAACTTTTTCTGGAACACCTTCTTGTTGAGCTTTATTGATGATTTTATCATCAACATCAGTAAAGTTTGATACGAGTTTTACATCATAACCGACCTTTTCAAGGAAACGCCTAAAAGTATCGAAAACAATCACGGGGCGAATGTTTCCAACGTGAGCATCTCCATAAACAGTTGGTCCACAACAATACATTGAAATTTCGCCCGCTTTAATTGGGCGTAAAATTTCTTCGCTATTTGTTAAAGAATTAAAAACTTTGATTTCCATAATTGTATTCATTGTAGCATAAATCCGAACTATTCAGATTTATGAGTTTTTAAATATTGTTCCGCCATACCACCGACGGATGTTTCACGATAGTTCTTAGACATATCAAGTCCTGTACGAAGCATTGTTTCTACAATGCTATCGAATGATACTTCGTGAGTATCGCTAGCATATTCAGCTAAACGACAAGAGGTAATCGCTCTTTGTGCCGCAACCGCATTTCTTTCGATACATGGGATTTGAACGTAGCCTAAAACTGGGTCGCAGGTGGAACCTAAGGAGTGTTCCATCGCAACTTCGGCGGCGCATTCAATTGTTTCTAAATCAAGGCCTTTGAGATAAGCGAAAGCAGCAGCTGTCATTGAGCATGCTGAACCAATCTCGGCTTGACATCCAGCAACAGCACCAGAAATGGATCCGTTTTGCTTAATGACGTTGCCAATAACACCAGCAACTGCTAAAGCGTTAACCATTTTTTCGACTGAATTATGGTAATTATCGTAGCAATAACGCATTACTGCTGGAAGTGTGCCAGCTGCACCACAAGTTGGAGCAGTCACAACGAGATTGCCACTAGCGTTTTCTTCGCCAGTTGCAAAAGCATAAGCAATGATTAGGCGATATGAACGAGCAATGCTTGTTTCACTTTCCGCTTTCGGCGTCAAAAACGAACGAGCGCGACGTTTGACGTGGAGTGGTCCAGGAAGTTCTCCTTCTTTACGTAAACCAGCATCAATTGTATCCATCATTTGGTTGAAAACTTTTTCTAAATATTTAAAGATTTCTTCACCTTCATAATGACGAACATAATCGACTAAATCCCACCCATTTTCACCGCAAATCTTGGATATTTCAGCAAAATCCTTCTCTGGATAAACCTCTTCTTCATACTCTTCGACTTCACCTTCAATTTGGATTGCTCCACCACCGGTTGAGATGACTTTTTTCTCGAGTGAACGACCATCACCAAAATGAAGAACAAACTTCATTGTGTTTGGATGTTCAACTGGCGTTTTAATATCGAAGTGAATTGCACAATCAACAGGTGCCAATGTTTGTTGAATTGTTTTATCAGTTAAGTGGCCACGGCCAGTTAACGCAAAAGAGCCATAAAGATAGACATCATAACTCACAACATCAGGATAATTTTTACGAAAATACTTCGCTGCACGGTAAGGCGCAATCGAGTGTGATGAGCTTGGTCCATAACCAATACGATATAAATATCTCAGAGATTTCATAGCGAGAGCATTATAACATTTATTTTTAAAAATAAAAGCGAGTTCGATGGAGAACTCGCTAGTATTTATGTTTTGGAGCTAATTAACGGCGATCGCTTGGGAGCTTATCGTGAACAAATAATGCCATAACTGCTTTAGCAGTGTGGATTCTGTTCTCGGCTTCTTGATAAACCACCGATTGTGGTCCGTCGATAACCTCATCAACAACTTCGTTAACACGGTCGGCTGGAAGGGCGTGCATGTAACGGCATGTTGGTTTGGCTAAAGCCATTTTTTCTGGTGTACACTTCCATGCTTTCAGAGCAAGTAAGGCATCATCGACAACTGTGGTTGATTGGTTGGTGACCCAAGAACCCCAGTTCTTTGGGAAGACGACATCAGCATCTTTATAAGCGGCATCCATGTCGTGAGTAATGGTTAATGAACCACCATTTTCAGCGGCATTTTTGCGGGCTTTTTCGATAACCCAGTCTGGTAAATCGTAACCTTCTGGATAAGCTAAGGTAACATCAATACCATAGCGTGGGAATAAGAGAACTTGAGAAACTGGAACTGAAATTGGTTTCTTGTGAGTTGTGGCCATCGCCCAAATAACAGAAACTTTTAAGTTCTTGGTTTTTCCAAATTCATCTTCAATTGTCATTAAGTCCGCTAGAGCTTGCATTGGGTGATATAAATCACATTGTAAGTTAATGATTGGGACTGTGGACCATTTAGCCATTTCGCGGATGTATTTGTTTCCTAAGCCCCAGTTACAATAACGGCAAGCGATCATGTGACCAAAGCTTGAAAGAATAACCGCGGTATCCTTGGCAGATTCACCATGAGCAATTTGCATCATGGATGTATCAAGGAATGTGGCGTGTCCGCCAAGTTGAGCCATACCACTTTCGAAAGAGTTACGAGTTCTTGTTGATTGTTCAAAGAACATTAAGAAACCTGTTTTTCCTTCTAACCATGGGGTCTTTTCATTGGCGTAGAATGCATCTTTAAAGTCATGAGAGACTTTGAGCATGTAGTCGATTTCTTCTTTAGTAAAATCTTCTAAAGTAATGAGATGTCGACCGGCAAATCTTGGTGCAATTTTTTCCATTTTAAATCTCCTTATTTTTGCTTAGCGAGGTTTTCAAGGTAAAGACCTGGAATTGTCGCATAGAGAGCTGCACACACGACTAAGTCGTGTTTTCTGGTCTTTTCATTTGGGGCATGAGCTTCTTTTTCGTCGCCTGGACCAAAGCCAACGCAAGGAATACCAAAGCGTCCCATAATGGAAACACCATTAGTAGAGAATGTCCACTTATCAATGACTGGAGCTTTCTTGAAGAGTCCTTCATAACCTTGTTTTAAGGATTGAACATAAATGGATTCTTCTGGAATAACCCAGGTTGGGAAGTAACATTCTTGTTTATAAACAAGACCAGTATAAGCTGGACGTTCATAATCATACATTGAAACTTCAGCTTTCGCACGTTTCACACTTGGTAAATTTTCAATTTCCGCAATAGAAGTCTTATCGTTTTCTCCGACTGTTAAACGGCGGTCGAGAGAAATCCAGCAGCCATCAGCGACAGCACAACGGCTTGGAGACTTGTGGAAGATTTGGGAAATTGTGACTGTTCCTTTACCGAGGAATGGGTCATAGGCTAAACCAGTTTCATTGAGTTTTTCAATGTCTTTAATGATGTCAGCCATTTTATAAATGGCGTTATCACCACGTTCTGGTGCACTACCATGGCAAGAGATACCACGAACGTTGACTTTGATTTCCATACGTCCACGGTGTCCACGATAGATTTGGCAGCTTGTTGGTTCAGTAGAAACAACAAATTCTGGTTTAATCTTGTCTTGCTCAATGATGTACTTCCAGCAAAGACCATCACAGTCTTCTTCTTGGACAGTACCGGTCACGAGTAAGGTGAAGTCATCTTCAAGGCCAAGATCTTTAATGATCTTACCAGCATAAACCATTGAGGCCATACCACCTTCTTGGTCACTTGTTCCACGACCACCGATATAAGTTTCATCTTCGAAACCTTCATATGGATCAAATTTCCAGTTTTTAATTTCTCCGATACCGACTGTATCGATGTGGGCATCCATGGCGATTAAGTGCTTACCATGGCCAATGTAACCTAAGACGTTGCCCATTGGGTCAATGTCGACTTTGTCGAAACCGACTTTGAGCATTTCTTCTTTAATACGAAGAACGACTTCTTTTTCGCCACATGACTCAGATGGAATCTTAACCATGTCGCGAAGGAATTTGGTCATATCTTTTTGATATGATTCGGCTTTTTTAAGGATTTCTTCAAATGAAACTTTCATTATTTAATTTCCTTTCCGCGCATTTCTTTAATCTTCTTATCGTATTCGAAGACTTTGTTATATTCATTTTCCCAGAATTCTGGTTTTCTCATCGCGTCGAGGTATTCTTGTTTGTAACCGAATTTTAACCAGTCACGTTCTTTTTGCTTAAAGAGTTTTTCTTTGGCTTCTTTACCACGAGTATCTAACACATAACTTGTGTCAGCTCCCATAAAGACGTCATTGAACCAACGGTCTAAAACGTTATCAGTCACTTCAAGTTCACGTTCGTGTAGGTTTTCAATAACTGATGGATAGCGGTCGAATGAATCTGTAGCGATAGTCACAACGTTATCATCTGGTCCAAGTTTGAGGTATTTTGCCATTTTGATGGCACCTAAGATGTTACAAATACCGGAAACACCGAAGAGGTTTTCCATTTCCTTAGCAACTTTGGCTGGAACACCATGTTTTTCAAGGATATTCGCACCTTCATGGATCACAGCTAAACCACGGACACAATCATCATCAATGATTTGAGTGATAAAGTCTGTTGTTAAAGCGTTATGAATGAGGGTAATCATCTTATCGCCGATACCTTCAATACGGTGCTGTCCTAAACCACCATTGGTGAGTGTTGAACATTCATGTGGTTCAAGAGCAACAACCTTACATTCTGGGAAGACTTTCTTAATTTGATCACCAGCAGCTAATGTACCAGCGGAACCAGGCGCTGAACAGAAACATGCGACACGACCATTACCAATACCTTTGACAGCTTCGACACAGGAATTACCTGTAACGTGTCTATGGAAACGATAGTTTGGTAAGAGTTCGAATTGAGCAAGAGTTCTGTTTTTTGGATTCTTCTTTAATTCGTAAGTTCTTTCGAGAGTAAGAATAACGTCTGATTCGGAACCTGGAGTTAAATCGAGTTTGGCTCCGTATTTTGAAATACGTTCATATCTTTCTTTCGACATGTTGTCTGGCATGATAACGATGGCGTCATACTTCATTAAGTTTGTAATGTAGCTAACACCGATACCGAAGTTGCCAGTTGATGGTCCAAGAATTGTGTGTTTTCCTGGAATAATTTCCCCATCCACACAACCTTCCATAAGTGTGGCATAAGCTGGACCCACTTTGTGGGAACCAGATGGGAAGTTCTTACCAAATAAGACAACGATGTTGGCGTCAACACCAGTTAAGGCTTTTGGTAAGACGATTTTGTTAACCTCATCTTTTTCGTTTTTCCAAGTAATGTTGAAGAGGTTAATTGGATCAAGTTCATTTTCTTTGATCGCTTTGAGTGCCTTAGCTCTCACTTCTGGGTCTTGGTGTGATGGATTAAGCATCTCATCATACGTTGGCCCAAACGGAATTTTTGACATACTAAATAGCTCCTTTTTCTTTCAAAAATTTATCCAATTCTTCAAGGTTTGGTTTCATCGGTTCAGGCATGGATACCGCCTTTTGACCGTTGACTGGATCTTTTAGACCATTACCAGTCACAATGGTTGTCACAGTTTCACCAGGTTTAATAATTCCTTGTTGCACTGCTTTCTTAATGCCGGCTATTGCAGCCACGCCAGCTGGTTCACCGAAGATGCCTTCGGTTCTTCCAAGTAGCGACATGGCTTTAATAATATCACTGTCTGGTACTGAAATCCAAGCCCCATGCGATAATTTTATCGCATTTTGTGCTTTTACTGGGTTTCTTGGGATTCCGACAGCAATCGAATCGGCAATGGTGTTTTCATCAGCTTCTTTGAGTGGTTCGCCAGTCTCAGAAGCAATCACAAATGGAGCACATCCAGTTGATTGAACACCAAGGATTTTTGGAACTTTTTTAATCAAACCTAACTTAAAAAACTCCGCAAAACCCTTATAAACGCCACCAACTGTGCATCCGTCACCAACAGATACAGCGACCCAATCAGTTGGTTCAAAGTTCAGCTGTTCAGCAATTTCCATTGAGACAGTTTTCTTTCCTTCGACCATGAATGGGTTGATAGCAGCATTACGGTTGTACCATCCGTATTTATCGATCGCGGCTTTAGAGAGTTGAAAAGCGGCTTTGTAGTCGCCATCAACTTTAACTAAAGTAGCGCCGTATAAACAAATTTGAGTTGCTTTACCAATTGGAGCACGTTTTGGAACAAAGATAACTGCGTTTAATCCCATATGTGCCGCTTGGCAAGCACAGCTAGAGGCAGCGTTGCCTGTTGAAGAACACGCAATTGTTTTTGCGCCTGCTTCAATAGCTTTTAAAACAGCTACTCCGCTAGCTCTATCTTTAGATGAACCACTTGGATTTAATCCGTCGTCTTTGACGTAGAGTTCTTTTACGCCAAGTTCTTTTTCAAGACGACGGGCTCGATAAAGTGGGGTCCATCCGACTCGTAACATTTCATCAATGTGGTCTTCTTGAATGCCCATAATTGGAGCATAACGCCACATCGAGTAGTTACGATTCTTTTCAAAATATTCACGGGTTAAAACTTTCTTTAATGCGTCGTAATCATAAACAACATCAAGAATGCCTTTTTCACCACAATGTGGACAAGTAAGAGAAACTTCTCCTTCTTTAAATTCGGCTCCACAAAGTGTGCATTTATAACCTTTAATGTAACTCATTGTTTTGCACCTCCAACAATGTCGTCAATGAACTTATTAAAGATGTTCATCGCAACTGTTTGACGATATTCTTTATTACTTCTTTGGTCATCAATTGGAGCGATAATTTGTGCAAAATCACCAGCAATTTGTGGTTGTTTTGCTTTTAACTCTTCTAGTGTAAGACCAACAACTTTTGCTTCAAGTTCTTTGCTTCTTGCGGGACGAATTGAGACAGAACCAAAGCAACAAGCGAACTTGGTAACAACGTTCTTTTTCACTTCGTAATAACCAGCAAAGGAAATCTTGGAAATCGAGTCAGCTCGGCGTGAACCAACCTTAAACCAAAGTTCGCCAGTGTATTCAATTTTTGGGAAAATAATTTCAGTAATTAATTCATTTGGATGACGATCGATTTTACGAACGCCAAGAACAAAATCTTTAGCATCGACTAAGCGAACTCCATCAACTGATTCAAGTTTCACTTTTGCATCAAGAAGAGCATCGATGACAATCGTGTCACCGGCTGGAGATGCATTAGCAATATTTCCCACTAGTGTGCAGAAATGACGAATATTTGTTGAAGCAACTTCACTAATCGCTTTTCTAAGTAAAGAAGGACAAAGTTTATGGTGTTCAATTTCATGCATTGTTGCGATTGCACCAATGTGAACACCGTCTTTGTCTTCGTAGATATTTGCTAGTTCCTTAATATGTGAAACATATAAAACATCTTTATCAAATAAAGGAGCATAACCGGCAACATTCTTTTTGATAACCATCATGTCGCTTCCACCGGCAACAATGTAGGCATCATGGTTAGCTAAAAAGTCGAGAGCTTCTTTTTTGGTATAAGCAATTTTCTTTTCTACCATAATCCAGCTCCTTTCTTACTGGCAATTTCCACCGCTTGAACAATAGCTTGATAGCCAGTGCAGCGGCATAAGTTACCACTCATATGAGCTCGAATCTCTTCCTCTGTTGGGTGAGGATTGTGAGATAAGAGTGATTGTGCAGCAATAATCATTCCTGGAGAGCAGAAGCCACATTGGGACCCACCAACTTCAGCAAATGCTTTTTGTAAAACATCAAATTGTTTGGTTTCTTTGAAGCCTTCAATAGTAACAATCTCGTGACCTTCAACGTTGGCTAATGGAAGCAAGCAGCTATTCACCGAATAACCATCCATTAAAACAACACAGGCTCCACAAGAACCTTCGCCACAGCCTTCTTTAACTCCTTTTAAAGAGAAGTGATCACGGAGGACGTCGATTAAGCGCATACTTGGATCAAGCTCAACAGCAACATCTTTGCCGTTTAATTTAAACTTAACGCTTGTCATTGTTAATCACCTCCATGATGTATTCTGGTGTGGCTGGAATCTTATTCACTTTGTGACCGATTGCTTGTTCGATTGCAAGTGCAATCGCTGGAGCTCCACCAACAAGAGTTAATTCGCCCATTCCTTTGGCGCCGTTAGCACCATAAATAAATGGGTTATCAATAAATGCTGTCTCCATTGGAGGAGCGTCTTCAAATGTTGGAATAATGTAGTCGGTTAATGAACGATTACGGAATTTACCATCTTTAATTCCCATGTGCTCGAGATAACCGTAACCTAAACCTTGGAGTAATCCTCCATCAGCTTGGCCAACAGCAATACGTTCATCAACAACTCGGCCAACATCGTAAGTTGACCAGCAATGATCAACTTTAATTTGGTAGGTTACTGGATCAAATGAGACTTCAACAACGTTGACACCCCAAGAATAAGATGGGTAGGCATCGCCTTGCATTGTATCTTCATCCCAGTGGATATAACTTGGTCCGACATAACCTTCAACATGTTCTTGTCGAACTCCACTCTTCCAGATTTTCTTTAATTGTTTAGCGCCTTTTTCCATGAGAAAACCAACAATAATAATTGTTCTTGAAGCCGCGGTTGGTCCGGAGTCAGGAGTATGATCAGTATCAGCTGCTTCCATTGTGCATTGTTCAGCTGGTAAACCAAGTGTGTTTGACACAATACGTGCTAAGGTTGTACGGTTTCCTTGACCAAAGTCAGCACTTGAAGCATAAACATGGACATGATCATTCTCATCCTTAACGAGTTTGACTTTACCATTAATGATTGTTGATTCGCCTGAACCAGTAAATCCACATCCGTGAAGGAATAAGGACATACCGATTCCTTTGTTAGATCCTGGTTTAGCGTACTCAACGACTTTACGTTTGTAGTCGGACATTTCCATGGCTTTGTCTAATAATTGAGGAAGAATAATTGGGTCATGGAACTTACCAGAATTTGTTGTGATATCTCCTTGTTTTGCAAGGTATTTCATTCTTAACTGTAATGGATCAACTCCAAGTTCTTTAGCGACATGATGAATAAACATTTCCATCGCAAAGATTGTTTGTGGAGAGCCAAATCCACGGAACGCAGCAGTCGGAACGGTGTTTGTGCAATAAACATCACCAACCACATCTAAGTTTTCAAACACGTATGCGTTACAAGATGCAATAAGAGCACGTGATAAGACAACTCCAGAGCAGCCTTTGTAGGCACCACCATTAAGTTTGACACGAATCCTTAAACCAAGAATCTCGTTGTTCTTACCAATAAACGCTTCATATGTCGAAACTGATGGGTGACGTTTTGTTGTATAAGCAATATCTTCAAAACGCTCATAGCACATTTTTACTGGGCGATGAATTTTATTAACCGCCACAGCAAGTTGTGAACCAGTTAAGCTTGGATAGTGTTCTTTACCGCCAAATGCTCCACCAACAGCAGGTTGTTTCACACGAACTTTTTCTGGAGCAATACCAAGAGCTCGGGCAACAGCCTTTCTAATATAGAACGGACATTGCATCGAACCAGTTAAATAGAACTTATCATCTTCATCTATATAACAGAGAATGCCTTGTGGTTCAATGTAGGCTTGTTCTTGATAACCAGTCTCATAAGTTTCTTTAATTGTTTTAACAGCGTTTTTCTCAGCCTTAGAAAAATCACCTTTTGTAAATTCTTTATGAATATACGAATTCACAAGATCGAAAACTGGTTTTTCTTCTTCGTAAATAACCGAGATTTGACGGCATAATTTGTGCAAAACCTCTTTATTTTCTCCAACAAACAAACCAATCGATTCACCGACATAATGAACTTCTTTGTCAGCAAAAATTGGCCAATCGGAGAAGATAATATTAACAACGTTTTCACCAGGAATATCTTTTGCTGAAATCCAATAATAACCTTTTGGAAGTTCAGGCAATTTGATTTCCTTTATCTTTCCTTTAGCAATTGTTGATCTCACGGTTTCAGCATAAAGCATTCCTGGTAACTCAAAGTCATCAGTGAACTTTGCTTCTCCGCGAATCTTTTCGGGGAAGTCAATTTTTGGTGTACTTGACTTATAAAATTCCATTATTCTTCCACCTTTGTATATGTGAGAGCTTTAACTGGACACTTGGAAACACAAAGACCACAGCGGAAACATTTCTCACTGTTGAATTTTGGTTTTCCATCCATCTCAATTGCGAAGTATGGACAAACTCTAGAACATGTTCCACAACCTGTACATTTAGCTGCATCAAGTTTTGGAGTGTCTCCCATTCCATACATGGCATGATTTTCTAATTGAGTATCAATAACTTCTTGGACTGATTTAAATCCATACTTTTCAAGAGCTGCTGGAAGGTCAGCAATAATCTTGGCATAAAGTTCTTTTCCTCTAAGCATCGCTGCCGAGAGCATTTGAACACCGCTAGCGCCAGCGAGAAGGAATTCAATAACGTCGCTAGCTGAAGCAATTCCACCAACACCAATCACAGTCAGTGATGGTTCAGCTTGTTTAATTGTATAAACAGTTGCTAGAGCAATGTTCTTAATATAAGGTCCACTGGTCCAAGCAAAACCTTTAGCGTTACCATAGATAATGCTACGGGAAGCAATGTCAATTTTCATTGAAGGACCAAGGGAGTTAACCGCCACAACACCATTAGCACCATTAGCTTTGATTGTGTGAGCAAAGCCTTCTGGATCTGGCATGTGAGCACTAATTTTCATATAGAATGGTTTCTTGGTGTGTTTACGAATTGTGGCAACAGTTTCACCAAGCGCATTTAAGTCGTTTCCAACGTAGTGAGTAGAAACTTCAAATGCATCAGCAAATTTATCAAGAAGAGGAATTAAAACTTCCATATCTTCTTTGGTATAACCAACTGAAATGATAAGAGGTTTACCAACTGACTTCTTTTTGTAATATGGTAAGAACTCATTAAGCCACTTTTCCTTAGTGTATTCAGTCCATAATTCACAGTTCATGATGTAATCACGATCACCATAAATGCATGGGTGCGGGATGTGGGCATCCTTTGTTGAGATTGTTTTTGAGACAATCGCACCAAGTCCAGCGACTTGTTCTAACCAGAGCATTTTCTCGGCGTCACCAACAAGTGGGCCGGCAGCTGGCATGAGTGGGTTTTCTAATTTTAACCCATCAAATTTTGTTGAAATATCCATCGTTATTCCTCCTTCACTTTGGACCATAAATTACTCGCGAATTTGCGAGCTTCAATAACTTCATTAATGAGCTTTTTGCTGGTAATTTTGTAATCTTTGACACGTTTTGTACCAGCGGTATAAACATCGCTTGGTTTTAAAGCTGGGAATAAGCCGTAGAAAAGATGACCTAGTGCATTAGATGCATCCATTTTTGTAAATGGAGTGTACTTCACACGCATAAAGTCTGCTTCATAACCATTCTCAAATTTTCCAAGTTTTAAGCCTAAGCGATCTCCGACATATTTATAAGAGTTCTCAATCATTTGATGAACGTCTCCAAGGCCAATACCTAAAGGAGATTCGCTCTTCAAATGACCAGTATAAAGAACGTTGTTATATTCGTTAGCCATGTTAGAACTTAAACCATCGTTTCCAACCATAACTGGAATGCCATAATCTAAATATTTGCGAACATTTGGAAGACCAACAGCATTATTCATATTGGATGTTGTGTTAACAACCATATAGCAGCCTCTATCCTTAATAATTTGTAGTTCCTCATCATTAAGATGAACTCCGTGAACAATTAAGGAATTTGGCACAAGTAAACCAAAGTCATCAAATCGTTTAATGATTGGCTTTTTGTATTTTTCTATTGAATCTAATTCATCATCAAGTGCCTCGGCAACGTGAACATGTAGAGGAACTCCGTTTTGTGCTCTAGCAACTCTTTTAAGTGTTGAATTTGATAGCGACATCGAGGCATGTAATCCAAATAATCCTTCACCTGGATAACGTTTGGCAAAGCTTTTGTTTTCTTTAATACAATCGCTAATGTTATAACGATCACTTGTTTCAAAACAGAAGATTCCATGCATTTTTAGTGGTCCGACAAAAGCCTTTCTTAAAGACTTCAAAGAACCAATAATCTCTCCGGATGCATGGTGGTCAATAACTGATGTTACACCATTTAAAAGGAATTCTTCGCCAGCGCAAATTGCAGAATAGTAAGTTTCTTGGTTAACAAGTTTTGCATCAATCTTCCACCACATTTGATCCAAGATTTGTTGGAAGTTTTTCGGATTAAACGGTAAAGCAAGACCTCTAGCAAAAATCGAATAGATGTGAGCGTGGGCACACACAAATGTTGGAAGCAGTAAATCGCCTTTATAATCTTCGACTGATTGATATTCGCCTTTTGGGAATTCGCTCATTGGGCCACATTTCACGACTTTGTCATCAAAAAGTAGATAACCGCATTCAATGTAGTTTTTGTAGTCATAAATTCGAGCATTAATAATTGCTTTCATTATTTAACCTCCCCACAATTTAAGTTCTTTCCCTGATGTGGAACAATTTTTCGATTTTTTAATACAAATTGTCCACGGATAAGGACTGTTTCAAATTCACCAGAACCAAGAATTCCATCATAAATGGAGTAATCACAAGTTCCGTGATTTTCCTTTTCAAAATAGTCTTCTTTTTCTAAAAACACCGACAAATCTGCGTCCATTCCAACTTTGATTTCTCCTTTGGTTGGGAAATCTTGGATTTTTGCAGAATTTAGTGACATTTTGTCGATGATTTCATCTCCAAAACGTCGATACATTGTTGAGAAAGAATGTTCAATTCCTCCAACACCAAGAGGGAATCCTTTTAAAGTTGGATAATCCTTGTCTTTCTTCATAAATGAACAATGGTCGGTACCGATTGTTTCGACATCCTTATAGTAAGCAGTTAAAAGTTGTCTTTCTCGTTCACCTCTTAGTGGAGGGGCAAACGTAAATAGTTTTCCATTCTTGCCTTCTAAAACAGAGTTATTAAAGATGAAATATTGCGGACAGCTTTCAACAAAGAAATTCTTATTGAGAATGTCTGAAAACTGTTCTTTTAGAGCTTTTAATGTTTCACCACTTGAGCAATGAACCATGTAGAAGTTTCCGCCAGTCTCACGAACCATCTTTGCAAGCTTTAAGGCTTCACTAGTTTCACTCATTGATGGACGGGAAACTGGTAAATCCTTAAATGTATATTCATCACGTAAATCAATTAGATCATCGTTTTCAATATGTGCTTCGATTAAGACGTTATACTTCTTGGAAAGTTTAAGAAGTTCTTCAATATCTTTCTCATAAGTACGTCTTCCAGTGTCACTATAAGTTGTGAACAACTTAATTGTTCTCATTCCAAGCTTAACAACGGTTTTGACGTACTCTTCTAAATCTCCGTTTGGCATTTTGATGCAAGCGTGCATGTGATAATCAACGATACACTTCTTCGCGAGTTCAAGACGTTCATAGAACGACTTTTCTAAATCTTTCGCATTACTTGTTGGATCAAGGAAATCAACAATTGTGGTTACACCGCCATAGGCAGCACAAACGGAACCAGTATAAAAGTCATCCACGGAAGTTAATCGACCGCAATTGAGTTCAAAATGAACATGTGGATCAATTAATCCTGGTAGGACTTTTTTACCACTAGCATCAAGCACTTCTTTGGCTGCCGGTTCATCTTTTCCTATATAGGAAATTTTCTCACCTAAAACAGCCACATTGACTTTCTGCCACTTGTGGTTAAACCAAACTAATCCGTTTTTAACCAGTAGATCATTCATTATTTCTTTTCTTTAACCGCCTTAAAGATTGCTTCTGGAGTAATTGGCAAGTGATGGACTCTTACGCCAAACGCGTTATAAACAGCGTTACATAAAACAGCTGGTGGAGTATCAATACCAATTTCACCAACAGATTTCGCACCAAATGGTCCTGTTGGTTCATATGAATCAGCAAACTCGGTGACTAGTTCACCAATCTCGTGACGAGTTGGAATATGATAAACATCAAAGTTTGTTGTTAATAATTTACCTTTGTCATTATAAATGACTTCTTCAGATGAGGCCATACCATAGCCTTGGGCAATACCGCCTTCAACTTGGCCTTTGGCGAGCATTGGGTTAATCGTGGTACCACAGTCAGTAACTGTCACATACTTAATCATCTTGTACTCGAAAGTTTCAGTATCAAATTCAAATTCTCCAAAGGCCGCCATAAATGGAGGTGGAGAAACATGGCCATGGAAGCTCTCCGTCACGGCAATTTGACGGGTGTCTTGGTTATAAAGACGATTGGTAGCTAAATCTTCTAAGGAAAGAGATTTTTCACCAGATGTAAATATCTTACCGTCAAATTCGACGCTTCCCACTTTCACATTCATGTACTCTGCAGCTTCGCGAACAAGACGATCTCTCATCTTTTGAGCCGCATTCCATGCGGCATTACCACTAACATAGGTTGTGGAGGAAGCATAAGCACCACAGTCGTATGGAGTTAAGTCAGTATCAGACGAATAGATAATGACTTTGTCAACCGTTGTGCCAAGTTCTTCAGCAACGATTTGGGAAATCATTGTGTCAGAACCTTGTCCAATATCTGTCGCACCAACAGTGACCATGTAAGAACCACCGTCGTTAAGTTTAATCGTACAGGAACCCATGTCTAAGAATGGAATTCCGGAACCTTGCATAGCAATCGCACAGCCAACGGCACGAACTTTGTGTGGTCCAACTTCTTTTCTTGGCCACTTCTTGTCCCATTCGATGAGTTCACGACCGCGCTTAATGCAATAAGGAAGCTTGCAGCTTTCCATAATCATCGCAGTACCTTCAGTACCTTCACCCATAATTTCAAAGATTGGGGAAGTTTCTTTTTCCTTCATTGAGTTAATCTCGCGAAATTTGATTGGATCCATGCCAATCTTTTCAGCGAGTTCATCCATGATGGATTCAACGGCATAATTGCCTTGAATCGCACCATAACCACGATATGCACCAGCAGAGACGTGGTTCGTATAAACAACTTGTCCACCGAATTTAACAGCCTTTGCTTTGTTGTACAAAGGTAAAACCTTTGAACCAACAATCATAAAAACAGTCAGAGCGTGCTCGCCATAGGCGCCTGTGTCACTTAAAGCACGGCAATCAATCGCTTGAATGACGCCATCTTTATTCGCACCAACTCGCAGTGTGATACGCATCGGGTGACGTGTATATGTAGAGCCAAATACCTCTTCACGGGTGAAGACGCATTTACTTGGCTTCTTTGTTCTTAATGTAACTAACGCACAAAACATTTCTCCATGGAAAGCTTGTTTTCCACCAAAACCACCGCCAACGCGTGGTTTAACAACACGAATCTTTTCCACTGGAAGACCTATTGTCTTTGACATAATTCTTCTCATGTGGAATGGGGTTTGTGTTGTGGAGTAAATGACTAAACGGTTATGTTCGTCAAGACGAGCATTACATGTATGAGGCTCGATCATCGCGTGGGCTTGAGCCTGAGAATAAAATGTGTCTTCGACAACATATTCACATTTCTTTAATTCTTCTTCGACGTTTCCAACTTCCATCTCATAGGAGGCAGCAACGTTCTTCTTTGGATCAAAACCAATTGGGAACATTTCGTGAATCCCATCTTCTGGGTGGATGACAGATTTATTTTCAAAGGCTTGTTCAAAGTCGAGAACAGGTTCTAAGACTTCGTAATCAACTTTGATTTTCTTCATTGCTTGAAGAGCAACTTCTTCACTAACGGCAGCTACTGCAGCGACTTCATCTCCAACATAACGAGCATATTCATCAAAGATGAACTTATCGTGTGGAGATGGTTCTGGATAACCTTGTCCAGCACGTGTAAAGGAGACGTGTGGAACGTTGTCTTTTGTTAAGATACAAGCGACTCCAGGAACTTTTTCAGCTTCACTGACGTCGATCGATTTAATGCGGGCAAAAGCGTGTGGGCTTCTAAGAAGCTTCACAATTAAGGAGTTTTGATCAGCAAGGTCATCAGTATAGTATGAACGACCTTGCATGAGGCCTTTGCCATCAACACTTGGAGTAATGTTGTTAACAACACGGAAATTCTTTTTCATTATTTCTTACCTCCAAGATATTTTTCAACAGCGTTGCCTTGGCTTTGTAAACCAGTGCAACGGCAGAGGTTACCAACCAAGTAATCATCAATTTCTTCACGAGTTGGGTGTGGGTTTTCTTCTTTTAAGGCGTGAACAACAAGCGCAAGTGCTGCTGAGCAGTATCCACATTGGTCGGCGCCTTCTTTAGCAAAATATTCGGAAAGCTCACCAGCTTCTTCTTGAATAGATTCGACAGTCATTACTTTTTTTCCTTCGATTGAAGCTGTTAAAACAGAACAAGATAGAGTTGGTTTTCCATTAACTAGAACTGTACAAGCTCCGCAAGCGGAGGCATTGCAACCTTTCTTGACCGATTTCACCCCATTGTTACGAAGTGAATCAAGGAGGTATTCTCCTGGTTGAATGTGATAAATCACATCTAGTCCATTTAAATTAAATTTGACTTCCATTTATTTAACCTCCTCTAAACCACGTTTTAAGTAAACACGAGCTAAGTGAGAACGATATTCACTCTTAGCGGACATTGAGTCGCCTATTTTAAGTTCTTGCATAGCAAGTTCAACAGCCTTCTCAATGTCTTTTCCACCTTCGTTAAGGTATTTCATCGCACCTTCGCAAACATAAGCGACTAATGGACGAGAACCAACAACAACTTTGTATTCTTTCGCTTTGGTAACACAGACATTTAAGATTGGATAATCAAGAGCGGTCATCTTCACTTTTTTAAAGAAAGATTTCGCTCCGCTCTTATAAATTCTAATTTCAGTTAAAATGCCATCGGCAAAGCCTGGTTTCTTAACATATTCATCTAAAGAAACAACTGCCTCTGGATAGAAAACTAAATCAACTTTAAAACCAAGAAGGGCAGTAATGACATCTGAGAAACCATATTTTCCGTAAACGGAACCGCCAATTGTAGCACAGTTTCTAAACGCTGGTCCCATGATTTGATGAACAGCCTCAGAGAGAACTCCACCACCTATCTTTTTGATGATTGGCGATGTTTCAAACTCTCTTTGAGTGACCATTGCGCCAACAGAGACATACTCTTTTTCTTCCTTGATTTGGTCTAAACCAAGTCGAGAAAGATCAATGAGTTTATCAACTTCACCATTGCCTTTCTTTAACCATAAACCACCACCAAGAACTTTGTTCTTAAGCGATGCTTTTTTGAGGGAGTAAGCTTCCTCTAATGAAGCTGCACGAACATATTCATTTACTTTCATGTTTACTTCCTTTCTAAAAGTTCACAGAACTTGTGATAATCACGAATCGTATCAATATCGAGACAAATAAATGGATCGTCAACAGGAACACGAACTTTTTCCGATTCATATTTTTCTAAAAACTCATGCATGTTTGAGTTAATTGATGATTGTTTAATTTCATCCAAATATTGAGCAGACAAAAATAATGGGTGTCCATCATGTCCTTCAAATGTTGGAACGCGAATGCTTCCTGGAGCTCTTAAAAGAGCTTGATATGTGTCCTTGGAAACATTTGGTATGTCTCCAGGAATTAAAAGAATGTCTTCATTATGAGCCTCGGCAATTCCGGCTTTCATAGATGAGAACATTCCACAAGCAAAGTATTCATTAAAAACGATGTCGACATTGAGTGTTTTTAATACTGGCTCAAGTTCGTCGTGGTATCGACCAGTCACCACAACAATGCGGTCAACAAAAGGACGCATCGCTTCAATCGTGTAAGAGATAAGTGGTCGATGATTGATTTCTAGTAATAACTTATTGAGTTTGGCCCGGCTGGAATAACCGCCTGCAAGAATAATTCCTAGCATACAATATTTCCAAAATATATATAATATTTTACACGAGCGAACACTTGTAGGCAAGCGAGCACGCCACATTAACCTTGAATGTATAAAATATATGCGTGTTTTGCTGAAGATTTTGTATAATAGTTGGGTACGAAAGAGGTAGAAAAAATGTCACGTTATGTTGTCTCTTTAGGTGGCAATGCATTAGGCAACAATGCCGAAGAGCAAAAGGCTCTTCTTAAAGGTGTTGCAAAAAGCATTGTGCACTTAATTAAATTAGGAAATGAAGTTGTTATCGTCCACGGAAATGGACCACAAGTAGGCATGATTAATCTTGCTTTTACTGAATCGACTTCTGCGCCAGATATGCCATTCCCAGAGTGTGGTGCAATGAGCCAAGGTTACATTGGATTCCATATTCAAAATGCCATTCAAAATGCATTAAAGGATGAAGGAATTCAAAGAAACGTTGCCACTGTTGTCACACAAGTGCTCGTTGATAAGGATGATCCACTTTTCAAATCTCCATCAAAACCAGTTGGAGCATTCTATAGCGAAGAAGAAGCAAAGAAAATTGCTGCTGAAAAAGGTTATACGATGAAAGAAGATGCTGGTCGTGGTTGGAGGAGAGTTGTTGCTTCGCCACTTCCAATTGATGTTGTTGAAAAAGAATCCATTTCTCGTCTTGTTAAAGCAGGAGATGTTGTTATCTGTGCTGGCGGAGGTGGAATTCCAGTAATTAAAAATGGCAATCACTTAGAAGGTATCGCCGCAGTTATCGACAAAGACTATGCATCCGCAAAAGTTGCTGCTCTTGTTGACGCTGATTATCTTGTTATTTTAACCGCCGTCGATAACGTTTATATCAACTTCCGTAAACCAGACGAAAAGAAACTCGAAAATGTTTCTAAGGCTCAAATGGAAGAGTATTTGAAAACAGATTATTTTGCTAAAGGAAGCATGTATCCAAAGGTTAATGCCTGTATTAAATTCCTTAACGAAAAGCCTGGTAAAACCGCGATTATTTCATCCTTAGAAAAAGCAAATTTAGCTGTTGAATTAAAAGCAGGAACAATCATTAAATAACCGAGAATTGCTGGTTATTTCACAAAAAAAGCTGACTTTTGACGGTCAGCTTTTTTGATTGAAATTTTTAATTAAATAACGCGAACTCTCTTTACGCCGGCAATCGCTTTTAAGGCAGCTTCATCAACCTTGCCTTTAACTTCGGCTAAGGTTGCTCCGAAAGCACCTTTTACGCCACAAACTAATTTTGCAGCATCGGCTTTAGAGATGACTTCTTTAACTGCTTTTTCAGCTTCGGCTTCATAAAGAACGACAACACGTGTACCTTCTTTTTTACCCAAATCGAGTCGTGGATAGTTCACAGAATTAATGATGTTTCCGTTTTCTACATAATCAACGACTTGTTTAGCGGCCATCATCGCACAGTTATCTTCGGCTTCTTCAGTTGAAGCGCCTAAGTGAGAAATAGCAACGACTCCATCCATATTAGCGGTTTTGTAATTTGGGAAGTCGGTAACGTATTTACGGACCTTACCAGAAGCGATGGCTTCTTTTAAGTCATCATCATTAACAATTGCATCACGAGCACAGTTAACAATAATAACGCCATCTTTCATTTTGGCAAATGCTTCTTTGTTAAGCATTCCGCGTGTTGCGTCTAATAAAGGAACGTGAATGGAAATATAATCAGCGCGAGCATACATTTCATCATAAGAAACAATTTCCATATCGCTTGGGAAAAGATGTTTATTTCTTTCAATTGTATCTTTACTTGGCTCAACACCAATAACGTGCATGCCAAGTCCACCAGCGGCTTGAGCAACTAATGCGCCAATCGCGCCACAACCAATAACACCAAGGGTTTTACCAAGAATTTCAGTTCCAGCAAAAGCACCTTTCGCTTTTTCCATTGATTTATTAATCAATTCATCACCTTTATTTTCTTTCACCCATTCCATGGATCCACGGATATCACGGGCAGCAAGAAGCATAGCGGCGATTGTTAATTCTTTAACGGCGTTAGCATTGGCGCCTGGTGTATTAAAAACAACAACACCAGCTTTGGCGTATGGTTCAAGAGGAATATTATTCACACCAGCACCTGCACGAGCAACCGCTAAAACATTTTCTGGAAGAACAGTTTCAAGCATGTTCGCACTACGAACAAGAATTGCTGTTGCTTCATTAACATCTTCGGTAATGGAATAAGAACTTGGTAAGACCTTTAAACCAACTGGAGAGATTTTGTTTAAACAAAGTACCTTCATTATTTATGAGCCTCTTCAAATTCTTTCATGTATTTGACAAGTGCTTCAACACCAGCAATTGGCATGGCGTTATATAAAGAAGCACGAAGTCCACCAGTAGAACGGTGACCTTTGAGGTTTGTGAAGCGATATTTCTTTGCTCCTTCAAGGAATTCAGCATCAAGTTCATCGCTTGGTGTACGGAATGTTACGTTCATTAATGAACGTGAATCTTTATCCACGTATGGTTTGAAGAACTTGCTTGAATCAAGATAGTCATAAAGAATCTTGGCTTTCTTTTCGTTGTTTGCTTTACGTGCTGCAAGTCCACCTTCTTTAAGTAACCATTTGAAGACTAATCCACAAATGTAGATACCATAGGTTGGTGGGGTATTGTACATCGAACCATTTTCAGCATGGAGACGATAATCTAAATATGCTGGAAGAGGTTGTCTTGGTGTTCGAGCAAGTAAATCATCGCGAATAATGCAGATGGTAACACCAGCTGGTCCAACGTTCTTTTGGGCACCAGCATAGATCATGCCAAATTTCTTCACATCAATTGGTTCACTTAAGAAGCATGAAGACATATCACAGATTAATGGAACGTTTCCGGTTTCTGGATATTCTTTGAATTTTGATCCATAGATGGTGTTGTTATCACACATATAGACATAGTCTGCTTCTGGATCAAACTTAATTGATTTAACATCCGGAATCTTTTTAAATCCGTTTTCTTCACCGGAAGCAACGACGTTGACTTCACCATAGATTTTGGCATCTTTAATGGCTTTCTTTGTCCAGACGCCTGTGTTAATTAAATCGATTTTTCCTTTGACCATGAAGTTCATTGGAATCATCGCAAATCCGAGGGTAGCACCACCCTGCATAAATAGAACTTTATAGTTCTCTGGAATGCCAATTAACTTTCTTAAATCTGCTTCAGCTTCATCAATGATGCCTTGGTAGACTTTGGAACGGTGTGACATTTCCATGACCGACATGCCTGAATCATGATAATCAAGCATTTCCGCAGCAGCGGTCTTGAGGACTTCCTCAGGAAGCATTGCTGGTCCAGCGGAGAAGTTGTAAATTCGACTCATTTAAGACTCCTTTTCTGTTATTTAATTCTCTTTGATTCGAGATAATAACGTTTTTCTGTTGCGTGTCCCATTGAGAATGCTTTTCGTGGGAGCACTTCATCCTTCGCGATATAAGCGAAGATATCACCTTTGGTGAGCGCTGGCATAATAATTGCCACACTACCTGGATGTTTTTTAGCCACTTCTAATGTTTGGTCTTCATCATGGATATAATCCACGGATGCATCTTTGTGACTCTTTAAGTATTCATCAACATAGGTTTGAACAATCTTGTATGCTTCTGGTCCGACTTTTGGAATGGAGAGTTCAATTTTTCCATCTTTGGTTGAGTACGCATAAGATTTGTTCTCACCTTTCAAGACTTCTTTAAGGCCTTTTAGGAAATCGTCTTTGACATTAAACACAACACGGTGAATTGGTTCAAAGATTAAACCTTCATCATAGATGTTTAACGCTTCAACTAGAGCATATCGACCTGGGTGGTTCTTGCGTTCCTCTTCTGAAAGATGAACTTTGACTTTATCCCAGTGTGCTTTTGCAGTAGCTAAAGAATGGTTTCCATCACCAACAATGAAAAGTAATCCGTTATTGTTTTCTTTTAGAAGATCTTCAAATTGTTTGATGATTTTTTGGGTATCCTTAATCTTGTATCCTTTGAGATGTCCACCGTCTTCATTGAGCTCAAAATCATAGACTTTCTCGAGTTCATCTCGATGCTCATAGAGCGGCTCAATAATTTGACGTTTTGGGTCATCATAAAGGAAGAGGATGTGTGGAAGTTCGACTGGAGCGTTTTCTCTAATTTTTAATCTAGGAGGAATACGTTCCACAATAGTGGCTTCACTAGCGCGAATGAGAGATTTCACACCTTTCTCGTATGTGTAATCTTCTAAATCAATCGCGATCATTAAACCTAATCTACGATCAACCACATTTGTTTTACGATCGACCAAAATAAAGCATTCGCCTTGGTCGACTAAAACATTCTCATCAAGATATTTTTGAATTGTTTCATTGATTTTATCAATGTACGCTTTTTCATCTACCTTGCCTAAATAGGCTTCTGGAAACATCATACGTAAGGTTGATGGTTGGTCGCCAACTAACTTTTCGACTCTCTCCCAGTAGTCTAATTGTGATGTGAATTGATCGCAGGCAATAACTGCCCAAGCGGTCATGTTTACACCTTTTTTAGGTAGAAGAATATGTGGGGCTTTAATAGTCGTAAACGACATTAACAAACTCCTTGAGCAATCATGGCATCCATGACTTTTTCAAAACCAACAATATTCGCACCTAGAGCAATATTTGTTGGTTGTCCATATTTAACAGCTGTATCGTGACACTTTTTGAAGATGTCTTTCATAATTTGTTTTAGGCGAGCATCCACTTCTTCGAATGTCCAAGATAAGTGGATAGCGTTTTGGCTCATTTCTAAGCCAGAAACAGCAACGCCTCCAGCGTTAGATGCTTTTCCTGGAGCGAAGAGCACACCATTGCTATTGAAGTAACGAATAGCTTCAACGTCACACGGCATATTAGCACCTTCGACTAACATGAAGCAGCCATTCTTCTTAAGAAGTTTGGCATCTTCTTCATGAATTTCTCCTTGTGTTGCGCATGGAAGAGCGATATCACATGGAACTGACCACATACCGTGTGGGCCAGCGTGCCATTCAACACCTTTGTGATCAGCGGCATAGTCTTTTGAGAACATACCTTTTTGTTTAGCTTTCTGACAAATGTATGGAACGTCTAATCCATTTGGGTCGTAGACGTAACCTTCAATGTCGGACATAGCGACTAATTTAGCGCCAAGTTCAGCAGCTTTCGCAGCAGCCATACCGCCAACTTTACCAGAACCAGAAATGATAACTTTCATTCCTTTAATTGTGGTCTTCTTATATTCACGGAGCATTTCCTCTACAAAGTAGAGAAGTCCATAACCAGTGGCTTCTGGACGGCCTAAGGAACCACCATAGCTCATGCCCTTACCAGTAAATACACCAGTAAATTCATCACGGAGTTTCTTGTAGTAGCCAAACATATAGCCAATTTCACGAGCACCGAAACCTAAGTCTCCAGCTGGAACGTCGGTGTTTGGACCAATGTGTCGATATAATTCAGACATCATCGATTGACAGAAACGCATAACTTCGCCATCACTCTTACCGCGTGGGTCGAAGTCGGCGCCACCTTTACCGCCACCCATTGGGAGACCGGTTAAGGAGTTTTTAAATGTTTGTTCAAATCCTAAGAATTTGAGAATGGAGAGGTTGACGGACTTGTCAAATCTCATACCACCTTTGTAAGGACCAATTGCAGAGTTAAATTCGACGCGATAACCTGTGTTAACTCTAATTTTTCCCTTATCGTCAACCCAAGGCACACGCATCGTGACGATTCTCTCTGGAACTGTAATACGTTCAAGAATGGAGAACTTTTCAATACGTGGATCTTTGTCGACAACGAAATCCATTGAGTCGAAGAATTCTTCAACGGCAGAAATGAATTCCTTTTGACCTTTGTTCTTCGCTTTGATTTCACGGAGAACTCTGTTTAGGTATTTGCTTTTGTACATTGCTTTAATTACCTCCTAAAGCGCAAAAAGAAAAAACACCCACTTTTTCGTGTTTTTATCAATTTGCTACAGATACAGCTTTGCAATTCATTGTTCAGCATATAAATTTTAAAACTTATTTTATAAATAAACAAACACACGAAGTTTCTCCGTATAAAATATTCGTGTTTTGCTGGAGATATTGACTAAAAATTGAATTCAAAAATGGTCAAAAATTAAACATCGAAAATTATAAAAAATGGCGGCAAATGGCCCCAAAACATAAAAAAGTTTCAAAAATATTCCCACTTTTCCTTCAAAATGAGAAAAATTGAGAAAATAAAAAATTGGCCATTTTGATTTTGCCAACTTTTGTTATAAAAATTACCAGCAAATATTAATCTTTTTGATAAACAACGCTCATCACGAAATCATTCAAGAAGCAACTCTCAACCACACATTCCGGATGTTCCTTAATGGCGCTCAAACTTTCATCAACTTCAATAGATTTCAGGGATTCGTTTAATCCTTTCCCAATCATTTTTAAATAGCTTTCTTTAACCGTCCAATACGACAAAAAGACCATGTCTGGATGCGAGGATGATTTGATATTTTCAATTTCAGATGGCAAAAAGAACTTCTCAGCAATCTCAATTTTGGTTTTGCGGATCTTTTCAATGTCACATCCGATTAGATGACGAGATGCAACAACCAAAACAACTTCATCAGAATGCGCAATTGAAAAATGGAGCGGACTATTGCCAAAACTCCAGTGTCCGTTTTCATCCTCAACTACCTTTTCATATTCCTCCAAAGCGTTGAGTTCTTTTAAACATTCTTCTAAAAGAAGAGTTGCGACTAATGACTGCTTCTGTCTATTACGGTCTTTGAACTTTAAAATGTGTTCTTGTCTGGCCTTCGGAAGATATGAAAGATTCTCATCAAAGTTTTCTTCGGTAATTTTATATATCTTTCCAATCTTTAGCGAGTAGTTCATTTTCTAAATTATTATATAAATAAAGATAAAAATAAGTATAATTATTTTGCGATGGACAAGGATAAACTTTATCAACACGATCCAGAACCACAGGAATGGGATGTTGACCAATCCCTTTTTGATCACACTCCAGTCAAACAAGGTGAAAACTCTGTCAAGTATCTTTACGACCACAATCAAAAGAACTATCAAGCAGAGAACTATGATGATTTGTACAACAACTCTCAAAATGTTCATCATACAAAATCACGAGATACCAAGAAAACTGCGGCTGGATTAACCACCGCTATAACATTAATTGTTGCGTCTGTGGTTGGTGTTGTGACGATTACCAATCCATTAACATCTCGTCCAAGAATTCAAAACGACTCATACTCATTCGAAAACAATGTTTTGAAGATTGATTTGGAAATCTCTAATCGAATTGGATACGATTGTGATCTCGTCTTATATAAAGACGGAGATGAAATTAATCGTGAATCAGTGAAAAACAAAGCAACTTACACGAACGAATACCAAATCGTTGAATCTGGACGTTATGAATTAAAGTTCATCTCAACCAATAACATTGATTACAAAAATAGCGTGTCGTTATACACGTTTGATTGCTAAAGGAGGAAGACAAAATGGCTAAAAAACTTCAAAAACCAAGCACATGGTGGAATTCGCAATCACCAAAACAAAGAAAGTATTTTATTATCGCGTTAATTTTCTCGATCATTATTCTTGCTTTATCTTGCTTTGTACTTAGTACAAAAGAACTTGGTTTAACCAATATTTCTAATTACCTATTCGGTGAAGACAAATCTGGGTGGGTTTGGTTTGGAAACGTGCTCGCTGCTGGTGGAATTGTTTGGGTAGAAATCATTGCAATTGTTGCACTCGCATTTATGGTTGCGTTCATTATTAACCTAATCATCGGATTAATCACCTGGCGCGGAAAAAGAAGTAAAACAATTGGCTCTCTAATTAAATCTTTAATTAAATACGCAATTACAATTGTTGCTCTTGGCTTCATCTTAAGAGTCTGTGGAGTGGATGTCGCTTCAATCGTAGCTGGAATCGGAATTATCACATTAATCATTGGCCTTGGTTGCCAATCGTTAATTAACGATATTGTTAGCGGAGTATTCCTCGTTTTTGATGATTTCTTTGATGTTGGAGACGTCGTCGTTATCGATGGTTTCCGTGGAACAGTTACTGAAATCGGACTTAGAAGTACCAAACTCATGGACTGGGCCGGAAACATCAAAGGTGTCAATAACTCTCAAATTACTACTGTCACAAATCTTTCTAGAGAAGCTACATCAATTGTGACTAATTTTGTTATTGATCGTAATGAAGACCTTGAACACGTTGAGGCTGTTATCGCTGCCAACTTAGCCAAGATTGAAAAGAAAGTTCCAAAGATTATCGGAAAAATTTCCTATATTGGAGTTTCTAATCTAAAAGAAAACGGAATTGAATTAGCCTTCTCTATGTCCTGTGACGAAAATGATCGTTACCAAGTTAATCGTGATATGAACCGCGAATTATTACTCATTATGAGAGAGAACAATATTAAGGTTCCGTTCAATGTACTTGCTGTTTATGACGAACCAGAAAAGGCTGGAAAGAAAGCTTCTGATGAAGAAAAAGAAGAAGCCGATAAACTAATTAAAAAGAATCGTTAATTTTTAAAAAGAACCGAAAATTGCTGGTAAAAACGTTGCAAAACTCGGTTCTTTTTTAATATTTACTCGCTATAATGCGAGACAACGTTTTTCAAATAAAATTAAATTCTTAAATGTATACTTTTCAACAAGTGATATAATTGCTTGTAAAGAAAGGAAACATGTAAACATGAAAAAATCCAAATTACTTATGCTTTTGCCAGCTTTCTTACTCGTTGGATGCGCGAAATCATTAACCGCTGAAGAAGCTCAAGCTGTTGCAAAAGCCATCAACGAAAAGCGTGCTGCTGAACCAATCGAAGAATTCAGTATGGAAGTTTATTCCAAGTACGTTGGTATGGGAGAAGACGGTGAAGAGACTGCAAAATATGAATTCAATGCTCCACAAGTTTACTTCCACACATACGAATCAGAAGACAGTGAAGAGCACTGGGCATACGCCAAAGATGGTAAGTACTACATCGTCAGCTACGAAAAAGATGGCGAAGAAGAAACAAAAAATTACTACGAATTTGGCGAAGAAGCCAAGGCTCAATTCGATTCCATGATTGCTTACACCAAACAAGGAGTCAAAGCCGAATTTGACGCATACGCTGTTGTTGATATTGATGCTCTTAAAAACGAGTATGCCAAAGGCGTTGATGCTGAAGTCAAATACAGCAGCAAAGGCGATGGCCAATTAACAGCCGAAATCGAATGGTCTGGCGAAGTCGAAGGTGCTTCAGGTAGTATTAAGGCTAAAGCTGTCTATGAAGATTACAAGCCAGCAGAAATGTCTGTTGAAACAGAATCTTCCTACATGGGAGAAAAGATGGAAATGAAATTATCTGCCAAGTTTGGCTATTCAGTTTCTCCATCCTATCCATCACTCGATTCTAGTTGGACAAAACTTAACTAATAAGTAATTACCTTTCTAAAACTAGTCCTTTAATGGGCTAGTTTTTTTATTTTTTATATATTTCTTAACTCAAAAGATATCTTCTCTCTTTCTTTTATAAGAAATGGAGTGTATATTTATAGAGTTATTATGATAGCAAAAACAAGAAAAATTCATGATGCAATGGAAACAGTCGGTGCGCTTCAAGCCATTAGATATGTTGATCCAGAATTCATTTATTTAGCAGTCACAAATGCTCGTTGTGCCACTGCCGATGTTTTTGTTAAACCTGGCGATCATGTTGATTGCTGCCAAGTTGTTGGAATGAGACACGGTCCATTCTTTGAACAACCGATTCATAGCACAGTCTCTGGAACTTTTGTTGGTATTGAAAAACACTACCACCGCAACGGAAAACTTGTTGATTATCTAAAGATTGAAAACGATAAGAAAGAAACATACGCTAAAGAAGTTAAGCAAAGAACTCCAGAGGAAATTGCAAAACTAACTAAACAAGACATGACTGCAATCATTAAGAATTGTGCTGTCGTCGGCTTAGGTGGTTCTTCATTCCCAACTTATATTAAATTCCAAACAGATAAACCAATTCACACCATTTTGGTTAATGGTATTGAATGCGAACCATTCATTAATGCGGACCACCGCTTATTAATGGAGTATCCATACCGTCTTTTAGACGGAATTAAATATGTGATGCAGGCTTTTAACTGCAAACACGCCAAGATTTGTATCAAATCAAAGTACAAAGATATTAAAGAAGTTTATGATCAAGTTCTCAAAGAGAAAGCTTATGAGAATTCCGGTATTGAACTCTGCTTAGTTGGAAACTACTACCCACAAGGTTGGGAAGTAGAAATGATTAAAAATGCTGAAGGCATTCAACTTGCCCCAGGAGAGCTTCCAGCTAATCGCGGAATCATCAACTTCAATGTTTCAACTATTGTTGGTATTTACAAAGCCATTAAATACAACATGCCAGTCATTAAGCGTTTTATCACAATTAGTGGAGACGGCATTAAATCCCCAAAGAACTTTAGAGTTCGCTGTGGAACCTCAATTAAAGAACTTATTCCACAGTGTGGAGGTTACACTGATGAAGAAACCGAAAAAGTCTTTATTCTAGGTGGACCAATGATGGGGGCGTCAGTCCCAAGTGATGATGTTATTATCACTAAAACAGTCACATCAATACTTGTATTGAATAAACGTAATTATCAAGAAGAACCATGTGTCAGATGTGGCTCATGTGTTCTTTCTTGCCCAGTTCATCTTGAACCAGTTCAAATCATGAATGCTGTTAAAGCACTTGATAAAGAACGCATTAAAAAACTAAATCCACTTCGTTGTATCGAATGTGGTCTTTGTACATACTCATGTACATCGAAAATCCAAGTGACTGACTATGTCAGGAGGGCGAAATTATTCGCGAAAATGTAATGACAATCGTTAAGGAAAGCGCGCCACACTTACGAAGAAAAGCTTCTGTCACTAGAATGATGGTTGATGTTTTAATCGCGCTTTTCCCAACACTTGTTTTTGCCTTTGTTGTGTTCCCTTTGAATACTCTTTGGATCTTCTTAATCTCCATGGCAAGTATGAATGCTTGTGAATTCATTTATGTCGGATTAAGAAACATGATGCCAAAGAGTGGAGAGAAACATTCCTTTAAGGAAAAGTTTATCTACGCCTACAAAGGCAAATACCATTTATCAAACTTCCTCACCGCATCAATCAGTGCAATTATCTTTACTTTAATCCTTCCACCAGGAGCACCACTTTATGCCGTTCTTATTGGAGCAGTTGTTGGAATTACTTTAGGCAAACTTGTTTTTGGTGGATTAGGCAGCAATATTTTTAACCCAGCAGCGGTTGGTATGGTCTTTGCAAAGCTTTGCTTTGGCGGACAATATGTTACCCTTCAAAGTTGGTACTACACCATCCCAAAGGTTGATGGTGTCGCCGCCGGTACAGCTTTAGCCGAAGTTAACGGAGGGGCTTTAAGCAACCTTGGACATTATCCATTACTCAATCTTTTCTTAGGACAAATTCCTGGCACACTTGGTGAAGTCTTCAAGATTACGATTATCCTAGGATTAGTTTATTTATTGATCCGCCGTTCTGTTGATTATCGAATTGTCGTTTCTTACTTAGGAACATTTACTTTATTAATGCTTATTGCTGGATTAACTGTCCATGGCTTAAATAACTCAGTTAACCCATTCCACTTCACCGCATATATGCTTCTTTCTGGAGGCGTATTGTTTGGCGCAACATTTATGTTAACTGATCCGGTGACGTCGCCAATTAACCCACCAAGTCGATGGATCTATGGCATAGTTGCCGCAGTCTTTACGGTGTTTATTCGTTTATTTGCCGCCCTTCCAGAAGGTGTTGGTTTCTCAATCTTAATTGCCAATATGGTTGCAGTCTTCTTAGACCACTACGAATGGAGTAATCCACGTTATACATGGAAGAAGTTCTTAGCAATGGGACTGATTGTTGTCTTGTCTGCTTTGACGGTCTTCCTCGTCTTACAGTTTGGAGGTGTCTATCATGGCTAATACCAAACGTTACGTAATAACAGCGATTACTCTTGGTTTAATCTGCGCAGCTAGTGGAGCTTTAATTGGTGTCACAAACGCCATTACTGCAAAACGAATTGACCAAAACGAAAAAGACAATATTCAACGTGGTTTTGCAGAAATTTACGGTCAAAACCCGGTTGTTTCTGATCCAAAGCCAATTGAAGGAAAGGATTATACAAATCAAGTTTATACAGTCGAAATTGAAGGTGTCGAAGGTGTGCAATATGCCTTTAGAGCTGATGGTTCAAACATGTATGGAAAGATTTCTATGCTTGTTGGTTTTGATAGCCTTAATCAATTTAAAGGAATGTCAATCATTGCTAATACTCAAACATATGCTTCGACATTGAACCAAAACTACATCGACAAAATTAAGACCGCTGAAAACAAAAGTGAAAAGATTGAAGACGTAAAGTGCGGAGCGACTTATGGCGCGACTTTAATTCGTGACATGATTCATGAAGCACAAGAGGTCGCAAAACAAATAAATCCAAAGGAATAATATGAAAAGAGAGAAAGGACAGACGAAGAAAAATTTCCTGAAAGGAATCATTCAGGAAAACCCATTACTTGTTTCAATTCTTGGAACATGTCCTGCTTTAGCGACGACAAAATCGCTTGAAGCAGCAATTGGTATGGGTATTCTTTTCACAATCGTTTTGCTTTGCTCTAACGTCCTTGTTTCCTTACTGAGAAAACTTATTCCTGATGAAATCAGGACTCCAGCATATATCGTTATCATCGCGACCTTTGTCACGATGGTTAAGATGTTTGCGAATGCGTTCCTTCCAGAACTTTATTCAACACTAGGTGTCTTTATTTCACTTATTGTTGTTAACTGTATCGTTTTAGGAAGAGCAGAAGCTTATGCTTCAAAGAACACCGTCTTCGATTCGTTTATCGATGGCTTAGGTATGGGCGTTGGTTACACGATGGCCCTTTGCATAATGGCGTTCTTTAGAGAACTAATCGGAACAGGTGGATTTACCTTCGGACAAATCTTCACCTTCATTCCATATACAGCACTAATCATTCCTGGAGCAGAGAATTTTAAGATTTCCGTGTTCCAGAATCCGGCTGGAGCGTTTATCGTCTTTGGTTTAATTCTTGCAGTCATGGCGTTCTATAAAAATAGAAAAGCCGAGATGAAAGCTTGGGAAATAAAACAAGCCAAACTTAAAGCCGCAGAAGATGCCAAGAAGAAACTCGAGGCACAAAAAGCTAATGTAGGAGGACAACAATAATGAGCGATTTTGTTACCTTCATTTTAGCGATTATCTCTGCAATGTTAATTGATAACGTTGTCCTTTCAAGATTCTATGGAATCTGCCCATTCCTTGGTGTTTCCAAGAAGGTTAAATCCTCACTTGGTATGGGAATTGCTGTAGTTTTTGTTATTTTAGTCGCAACTTGCGTCTGCTGGCCACTATACACTTATATCCTTGAACCGGCTGGTATTCCGTTCATGGATACAGTTGCCTATATTTTAGTCATCGCTTCACTTGTTCAACTCGTTGGTCTCTTCATTAAGAAGTATTCACCGTCGTTATATAAATCACTTGGTATTTACTTGCCACTAATTACGACAAACTGTGCTGTGCTTGGTGTTGTTCAAACAAACACTGACACCGGCTTAAGATTTATTGATGCTCTAGCTAATGGCTTAGGAACATCAATTGGGTTCTTAGTCATTATCGTCGTCTTTAGTTGTATCCGCACCAGACTTGAAAGTGCGAATACACCAAAAGCATTTAAGGGTCTTCCAATTGCCCTGATTACTGCCGCCATTATGGCGATTGCTTTAATGGGCCTACAAGGATTATTCGCGGGGATTTAGTTATGACACAAACTGAGTATTTAATCGTCGCTATCATTATCCTTGTTGTCCTTGCGGTAACATTTATTGTTTCTTTCGTTCTCTATAAGAGAACACCGAAACCAAAAGGTTGCGAAGACATCGAAATTAGCGAAGAAAAGTGCGCTGGTTGTAATAACGAATCTTGTGCTTTCTATAAAGAAAAAGATTCGATCGAGGTTTTAAAAAACAAAAAGGAGGAAAAGTAAGATGGATGCAATATGGATTGCTGTATTAATTCTACTTGGCTTAGGTCTCCTTTTAGGTCTTGGTCTTGCGATTGCCGAGAAGATTCTACATGTCAAAGAAGATGAGCGTATTGATGAAGTCGCTAAACGTCTTCCAAATTATAACTGTGGATCTTGTGGTTATGCTGGATGTAAAGGTTTGGCTGAAGCCATCGTTAAAGGCGAAGAAGAAAACTTAAAGAAATGTAAACCTGGCAAAGAAGAACAAAACTTCAAGCCAATTATTGAATACCTGGATCAACATCCAAATGAAGACGGATCAAAGGTTAAAGTTCATTTATAATGAAAAGATTGATCCTTCCATTATTATTTTCACTTTGTTTGTGTTCGTGCGCAGAACCTA
>CAMGZN010000002.1 GCA_946183335.1 uncultured Caryophanales bacterium
ATATATCGCTGAAAAAGAAGCACTTGATTTTGCTAGTTCTTTAACTACACCTGAAATAGATAATCCTTTATGGGGAATTCCATTTTTTGCAAAAGATAATATCTCCACTAAGGATATACCTACTACATCAAGTAGTAACATTTTAAGAGCGATTGTGAATTCCCCGAAACTAATTTTATGCGATGAACCAACTGGTGCATTAGATGAGAAAAATTCACATGAAATTATGAAAATTCTCCATCAAATTTCGGTTAATTCATTAGTTTTAGTTGTTTCGCATGACGAACAATTAGTTAAAAAATATGCAGATCAAATTATTTATATGAAGGACGGAAAAATAACGTCAAAAATTGTTAACAAAGTAGAAAAAGCCGAGCTCGCACCAATCGAAACTAGTGGCCAAAAACTTAAACATGCTCAAGTCCCATTTTCTTTTAAAACTAGATATTCAATTGGAAAGATGAGATCGAAAAAGATTCGAACATTGATTTCTAACATCATGATGTCTTTGTCTCTGACTGGCATTGGTGCTTCGTTTCTACTTACAAGTTTGGTTTCCAAGCAGATTAATAAAGCCTTTAGTGACCTAACAAACGGCAATCAAATTGTGATGCGTTTAAAAAACGAATCGTTAAATCCATATGGAGATATTTTTAGCGCACCTGAAAAAGAAGTTTTGAAGATAGCTAATAAATATAAAGAAGATATTAATGGTGTGGGAGTAAGTTATTTAGTTAATTTTGAGGATTTCTTTAAAGATCGTAATGAAGTTTTCTTTGTCGCTGATGGAAAACGATATTTGTTAAATAACTACTCAGCTCGTAATTTTGATGAGTACAAATGGTACGATAAATCATTTCCAACCTTTCCTTATTCGGTTGATACAGATCTTGATGACGTTGTTTTAGGTATGACATATGAAGAAATGTCAAACCTTTGTTATGAGTTTAAAATCCAGCGAAGTTTTAATGGTCTTGGACAATTTATTGCTAAAGCAACATGCCAATTAAATCTTATTGTTGAGAATGATGATTGGGAATACGACGATGAGCAAATTTTTAATATAGTCGGAATCATTCAAACATCTAGTCCAATGCTGTATCATTCCAACCATCTTTGGAACGAATATGTTTTTGAAGAACATATGCGTTTCCCAACCATTGAAGGCGGTGAACAATATGCAGTTTGGGAGATGACCAAAAACTACTATTTGGAGTCAAATTCTCCGATTGATGAGCTTCAAAACAAACTCCTTTTTGATAGTGATTATTTCAATTATGTTTTTCAAAAAACTAACCATGAATTTAATAGTGTTTTGTGTCGTTCAACCGAGAATTGTGGTGAAAATCGACTTTATGTTTACTATTCAGATATCAACGCAATTCGTCGAAGGGACGTCTCATATTTGACTGAATTTTATCCTGGACTAAGCAACTATTATTTTACTTCTGAATATGGTTATTCGAGTTATGCATCAAACCTCTTAAATGGATTCTCGAAAAACTTCTTTGTCTCCTTAGAAAAAGAAAAACTCGATGATGCAATCGATGCCGATACTTCGCTTGGCAATCAAACCGATGTGACAATTGATCTCCCCTTTGGAATTAGCGGTGGTAATTATCTACAAAGCCTAGATGGATCAATTAAGTTTTCAACAATGTTAAGTAATTTAGTGTCTGGGAGAGGACCAAACAATAATTCGGAAATAGTTATTTCAAGTGGATTAGCTAAAAAACTTTCTAAAGAAAATGTGCTTGGTCAAAGGCTTTATTTTGCTGCAGTAAAAAGCGAATCGATTAATATTAACAACCAAATCGAGAAGAAATACGGTTTGGGAAGCGCCGTAATCGTTGGACTTGTTAATGAAGAACAGGAATATCTTTACCATTCAAATCTTTGGACGATTTCTTTCTTCCGAGACAAACTAGAGATTAACCCGTTCTCATTAATTCCAAACGGAGTTGTTTTCGAATTAGAAGGTAATGACGACACCAATAAATTAATTAAGAACATTCAAACAATGTTTCCATCATACGATGTAAGTAGTCCTCAATCATCAATTCTTGATTCTGTCGGGAATGTTTTAGACTATGCGGAAATCATTTTGTTAGTCTTTTCAATCATTTCACTAGTCATCTCATTTTTATTTCTCGGAACAATGGTTTTGCTTTCTATCAATGAGAATAAAGAGGAGATAAAAATGTTTAATTACCTTGGAATTGGTCACGGACAAGTTCGATCAATGTTTCGAAATCAAACGCTGATTCGATGTTTAATTGCCTTTTTGATTTCTTCGATCGAACTTGTAGTTATCGAAAATGTATTAACCATAGCGTTAAACAAAAGTTTACATGTTTCAAACTTTACATTTTCGATTACTTTATGGCCACTTATAGTGGTTCTAATTTGTGCGACAATTCTTCCAATCTTGATTACACAGGCGATATTGCTTGTCGTTTCTAAAAGAAAAAAGATTGAATAGTAAAAGTAATTAAGTTATTGTTATGTTATGAAGAAAAGATGGTTATTGCTTCTACCGTTAGTCGCTGTAACACTCTCTGGGTGTTCTTTTCTTAAGCGATTAATTTTCGGAGACGATACCACTTCTGAACCAATTCATTACGTTTATCCAGATCCAGTTATTCAAGCTGATATTCCAGGACGTTCGATTTATAAATCGTTCTCTTATAATTTGAAAGATGTTTTAGAGACAACTGGTCAAAAAGTTCTTCCATCAACTGGAACACAACATCTATTGGTTGTCCCAGTTCAATTCCGTGGATCGACTTTAACTTGGACAGCATCAGATCGAACCGATATTGAAAAGTGTTTCTTTGGAGACTCAAGTATTGAAGGAGAAGTCGGTTGGGAATCAGTTAGCTCGTACTATAAGAAATCTTCCTATGGAAAGTTTATTTTGGAAGGTCAATTAACTGACACATTCATATCAAGCTATACAAAGGCTCAATTAAATGCCGAATCTCATCCGGACCGCAAGATTGTTGACGAATTTGAAAAGAGTTCCGTCTATAACACTTTAAGAAAACAATACGACACTAATGCGGATGGATTTATTGATTCAATCGCCTTCATTTATCGTGAGAAAATTCAAGTTACAAATGATGACATGAGATGGTGGGCATTTGTTTATACAAATGATAGTACTGCGAACGTTGATAAACCTGTCGTTAATCAATACATGTGGGCTTCCTATTATTTCTCTCAAAAAGCGAACTCCGGGAATCCTCATGGAGGAGCTTATAACCGAGATGCTCATACATACATTCACGAGTTTGGTCATTTACTTGGATTAGACGATTACTATTCCTATTATGACAACAACTCTTATGACCCAAGCGGTGGTCAAGAAATGCACTCCCAAAACATTGGTGATGAGAACATTTATTCCAAACTCGCGTTAGGTTGGATTGAGCCATATTATATTAAGACTGATAGTTCAATTACTACGACACTTTATGCCTCATCTTATAGCGGACAATCGAACGCGATTATCATTAATGATAATTGGAACGAAACTCCAATGGATGAATACCTCATTTTAGAGTACTATTCTCCAACCGTTTTAAATGAAAAAGATAGTCAACAGGATTACGCTCAAAACGCCAGAATGTTTGATGCTTCTGGTTTCAGAATGTACCACGTTGATTCTCGTCTTGTAGCTTATACTAAAACTGCAAATCCTGCCTTTGAAAAACGTCTTGATACAATCGATCCAAATTATTACAACTTCATTGGAGCCTCTAATACTCCAAATTATCCATATTCTCGTTTAACTGACCCTTATGAAATTAACAATTTTAAATTGTTACACTTTATCCAATCTGGTGGAATAAACACTTTCAAACATGGTGATAAAGCTTCAACCGCTGACCTCTTTATGGAGGGTGCAACATTTGAAGCAAGTTCAGCGTTCTTCACTTATGGAACAAAGTTCAACGCTGGAAACGAAGTTGGTTATCGTATTTCCTTTGGAAAATGTGATGCGGAAAACATGTGTGGAACTGTCACAATAACAAAGATTTAGATAAAAAAGGAGACTGGCTATGAAAGGAAAAGTCATGCGATTCAACGCCAAAAGAGGATTTGGCTTCATTCGTCTTGATGACTCTAACGAAGACATCTTCTTCTACTATAGCGCCATCGAAATGGAAGGCTTCAAAACCGTGAAGGTGAACCAAGAAGTTGAAGTAGAAGTTGAGAAGTCTGAAAAAGGTTTAAGAGCCACAAAAGTTATTCCTCTTAAATAAGTCTCTTTTCTAAAAGAAAAGGAAGGAACAAAATCCTTTCATTGTCCTTCCAAAAAAAGCCTATTTTTAGGCTTTTTATTTACTTATTTAAACGTCTTATATAAAATATAATCCGGAAATCAGGTAGATTATGTCACTTAAAGCAGGTATTGTCGGACTCCCAAATGTTGGAAAATCAACACTTTTTAATGCGATTACAAATTCACATGTTGAAGCCGCGAACTATCCATTCGCGACGATTAATCCAAATACTGGGGTCGTCAACGTTCCAGATGAACGCTTAACATTCTTAACAAATTTATTTCAACCAAAACGAAGTATTCCAGCAACGTTTGAATTCTATGATATTGCGGGACTAGTTCGTGGAGCATCAAAAGGCGAAGGGCTTGGAAACCAATTCCTCGGTCACATTCGAGAATGTGACGCCATTGTGGAAGTTGTCCGCTGTTTTGATTCGAATGAAATTATTCACGTGGAGGAAAGCGTTGATCCAAAACGTGATATTGAGACAATTAACCTTGAACTAGCGATGGCTGATTTAGCCACGGTTCAAAAACGTTTAGCGGCAGTGGAGACGAAAGCAAGAATCTCGAAAGACAAAGAACTCGTTCATGAAGTTGATGTCTTAAAGAAGATTCTTCCATTCTTGGAGAATGGTGAACCAGCACGTAAAACTCCATTAAGTGACGATGACCGCTTATTCGCGACGAAACAATACCAGTTATTAACTTTAAAACCAATTATTTACGTCGCGAATGTTTCGGATAGCGACTATGCAGACATTGAATCCTGCAAGTACTATCACGTTGTGAAAGAAATCGCGGAAAGTGAGCACGCCCAAGTTATTCCAATTTCTTGTGAAATTGAATACGAACTCTCCTCTCTTCCAAAGGAAGAAAGAATGGAGTTCTTACAAACATTGGGCGCGTCTGAATCTGGTTTAGACAAGGTGACAAAAGCCGTTTATAAGTTGTTAAACTTATCAACGTTCTTTACCTGTGGCGCGGACGAATGTCGTGCCTGGACATTTACAAACGGCATGCTTGCTCCTCAATGTGCGGGAATTATTCACTCGGACTTTGAGAAAGGTTTTATTAAAGCTGAGATTTATTCTTTTGAAGATCTTGTCACTTATAAGTCAGAGCTCGCACTTAAAGAAGCAGGTAAATTAAGAATGGAAGGAAAAACATATGTCATGCAAGATGGCGACTGTGTTTTCTTCCGATTCAATGTGTAAGGAGGATAAGCAATGTATCGAATTGGTTTTAGTGAAGATATCCATCCAGTGAAGAAGGGAAGAAAACTCTTTTTAGGTGGTGTGGAAATTCCTGGTGCCGATGGACTTGATGGCCATAGCGATGCAGACGTGATTCTCCACGCTGTGTGCGAATCAATCCTTGGTGCTTTAGCACTCGGTGATCTTGGAAAACATTTCCCAGATACCGATCCTAAATACAAAGACATTTCTAGTGTTGTTCTATTAGAACACGTCTATTCTTTAATGAAAAAGGAAGGGGCAAAAATTGGTAACATCGACATTCAAGTTGCCTGTGCTAAACCAAAACTTGCACCTTATCTACCAAAGATGAGAAAACTTATTTCTCAAAAACTTCATACTCGTTTAAATAACGTGTCCATCAAAGCAATGAGCTTCAACAAAGTTGGCCCAATTGGCGAAGGAAAAGCCATCAAGGCCCAAGCCATTGTTTTGTTAGATAAATAATTTATTCTTGTGTATTTAAAATACAACAAGTATAATAACGCCTTAAAAAATGATGAATATTGAACAAAACTTAAAACAAAAAATCGTCTCTGCAGCTAGTGAACTAGGTGTTGTTTTAACACCGGAAGAAGTGATCATTGAGAAATCAAAAGCAGTTGAACATGGAGATTATGCAACTAATGTTGCATTGAAGAATGCCAACAAGGTCGGTATGAATCCACGTCAATTTGCGGAGAAGATGATCGAAGCGCTTGATAAAGAAGGAATCGACAAAATCGAAATTGCCGGTCCTGGCTTTATTAATTTCTTTATGAAATCTGATGCGATTAACGCTGTTGTAAAGAAAATTATTGCTGAAGGGGATAACTATGGTCGTGGAGAAAAGAAGAATTTCAAGATTAACGTGGAGTTCGTTTCTGCTAACCCAACTGGTGATCTCCATTTAGGACACGCTCGATGTGCCGCAGTGGGTGATTCGATTTGCCGAATCTATGAATTTGCTGGTTATGATGTAACTCGTGAATTCTATGTCAACAATGCTGGTAACCAAATTGCGACCTTAGGCAAATCTTTAGACATCCGTTTGCGTCAATTCAAAGGTGAGAAAGTGGAGATGCCAGAAGACTCCTATCACGCTCACGATATTATTGATATCGCTAAGCAATTTGATAAGGATTTTGCTGGAAAATATGACACTTCTGCTGGTGATTATTTACAAAACCTCACTCAATACGGAATGAAAAAAGAGCTCGAGAAAATCGAGAATGATTTAGCTTTGTTTAGAACCAAATTTGATATTTATTCTTTTGAAACTGATGTCCGCAAAGATAACAATGTCCAAAAGGTTTTAGAATCTAAATTTGCGAAATATTCATATCAACAAGATGGCGCAACGTTCTTAAGAACTACTGACTTCCTTGATGACAAAGATCGCGCGGTGGTGAAATCAGATGGTAGCTACACCTATTTCATGCCAGATATTTGTTATCACTTAATCAAACTCTCCCGTGGTTATGATTTACTTGTTGATGTCCTTGGAGCTGACCATTACGGTTATATTAACCGTATGAAGTCTGCATTAATGATGCAAGGCTACTCGAAGGAAACATTAGAAGTCGAACTTGTCCAAATTGTTCGTTTAATTAAAGATGGTCAAGAAGTGAAGATGTCTAAGCGTACTGGCGCAGGTATTTCTTTGCGCGAGCTATGTGAAGACGTCGGAGTTGATGCTGCACGTTACTTCTTTGTGTCTCGTGCTGCTTCTTCTCATCTCGACTTTGACCTCAATTTAGCTCTCGAACAATCTTCATCAAACCCTGTCTATTATGCGCAATACGCTCATGCTCGTTTAAGCAAAGTGCTTGAACTCGCGAAAGACATTGAAGTTGATGAAAGCGCCGCAAAACTTGGACAAAAACAAGAAATGGACCTTTTGAAAACTTTAATTGAGTTTCCAAAAACCATTGAAAATGCCGCCAAAAATCGGGGCCCTCATATAATAACAACGTACATTCAGGATTTAGCCAGCAAAATCCATGCATTCTATACTGAATGTCGTGTTATAGATCGTGAACACTTAGATGTTACAGCGTCACGTTTAGCACTTGCAAAAGCAAGTCGCATTGTGATGAAAAATGCTTTGAATGTCATCGGAGTTAGCGCTCCTGATGTAATGTAGTTAGAAAGAAGGATTTTTTATGTCAAACAAATCACTTATTGATTACGCTTACGAAGTTCTTGAAACTTCCAAAGAACCAGTTGGTTTTAAATCCCTTTTTGATAAAGCCTTAGCTTTATCTGGATTAGAACTTTCTGAAAGTGAAATTCGCCACAAAATGAGTAATTTATATACTCAACTTTCTTTAGATGGCCGTTTCATCATTCTTACCGACAATAATTGGGATTTAAGATCCCGTCATGTCTATGCTCAAGCACACATTGATATCGATGATGCTTATAGCGATGATGAAGGCGAAGAATACGACGCCGAAGAAGCCGAGCTTCTCCGTGAAGAACTTGGCGAAGAAGATGAAAAAGAAGAACCAGAATCTGATGATTTAGATTTTGATCATGTTAAGAGCGGCTCCGATGCCGAGGAAGGCTTTTAATGGGTCGCCCATATTCCAAGATCCTCAAATTAATTAAGCAATTCGACGTGATTACCATCTATGGTCACGTCAATCCAGATTGCGATTCTTTTGGTAGTGAACTTGCCCTGCGTGAACTGCTTAGACTCAACTTCCCAAAGAAGAAAGTCTACGCCCTCGGATATGGACTCGAACATTTATACAAACGTTTAACAACGTATGATGAAGTCGATGATAAAACAATTGAACAAAGTTTAGCAATTATCTGCGACTGTTCAGAAATCTCTCGCATTCCTGATCAACGCATTACAACCGCGAAACAAATTGTGAAAATTGATCACCATATTGAATCCTTACCATTTATTGGTGAGAAATGGGTTGACACTGGTTCAATTGCCTGCTGTCAAATGATTGCCCAAATGGCGTTTGAACAAAAATGGAAAATGAATACTCTTATCGCGGAACTCCTCTATCTAGGAATCTGCACTGACTCTGGTCGTTTCCGCTATGCGCCAACAAATGATAAGACTCATGAAATTGTCGCAAAACTCTATCGTTTAGGTATTAATCCAAAAACAATTTTTGATATTCTTTATCTCTCAGATGAAGCTTATGTCAAATATCAAGCTTTGCTTGTTTCCAAATTTAAACGTACTGAACACAATGTCATTTATTGTTTCGCCGACGTGAATGATTACAAGCAATTCGGTCTTGAATTTGATCAAATTAGTAAGAACGTGAACGTCATCGGAAATATTAAAGGATGTCCAATCTGGTGTTTGTTCACCAGAAAAGAAGACGGAACAATTCGCATTGAATTCCGAAGTAATGGACCAGACATCCAAAAGATTGCTGCGAAGTACGGTGGCGGTGGACACCGCTGCGCTGCTGGTGCTCGACTTGAGAACCAGAAAGACTTCAAGCTCTCGATGCAAATTGTTAACGACCTTGATGAGGTCGCTAAAGAAGCGAGCAAATAAAATGTACGAGAAAGAGTTAAAAGTTGCTTTAGATGCTGTCCATAAAGCGGGCAAAATCATCATGGAGATTTATAACTCCAATGAGCTTGGTGTGGAAATTAAAGAAGACAATTCTCCAGTCACCAAAGCAGATAAAGCAGCAGACAAACTCATCTCAGAAATCCTTCATGAAAACTTTCCAGACTACGGCTTATTAACGGAAGAATCCGTTGATGATAAATCTCGCTTAGAGAAAGATTATGTCTGGATTGTTGATCCAATTGACGGCACAAAAGAATACGTTGCTCATAGCGGCGAATTCACCGTCAATATTGGATTATCTTACAAACATATGCCAGTTTTAGGGGTGATTTTAATCCCTGTTACTGGCGAGATTTATTACGCCACCAAGAACGGTGGCGCTTTCTATTTAAACCAGGAATTGCTGGTGAAAATTCATTGTAATGACAAGATTTCTGATGTCACAACTCTGGTGTCTCGCTTCCATTCAAACGAGACCGAACAAGCGATGATTAAGAAACACTCTAATATCATCAAACATCAGAAAGTTGTCGGGGCAACAATCAAGGGCTGCTACATCGCTCATGGCAAAGCCGAAATGTCGTATCGTTTTTCTTCGAATACGAAGGAATGGGATACCTGTGCGATGCAAGCAATCGTTGAAGAGGCCGGCGGATTTATTCTCAAGTTCGACGGCACTCCAATTGTTTATAATCGCATAGACGTCTATAACAAAGACGGATATGTTATTTGTAATCGGAAGGAAAATTTTTTATTATAGATAATAAGGATAAGGAGAACACTTATGAAAAAATCTTCGTTAACTATGCTTTTAGTTGTTCCTCTCTTGCTCGTTGGTTGTGGTAAGAAGGGTGGCGATAAAGAACCAAAAGCTCCATTTGCAGTTCCAGTTGTTGATGTCGAACATTTAGAAATTAACTTACCAACAATGCCAACTTTCGATACTTCTGCTGCATGTAAGAAGGATGGAGACTATGACGTGATCGATCTTTATGAAATGTCTGATATGCACGCCATGATCGACTTTAATGATTCGAAAGGTTATTACGGTTTCTCTGGTTTAGCAAATTTTATGAAAGAAAAACGTCAAGCCAACCCAGGAACAATTCTTATCTCCTCTGGAGATATGTGGCAAGGTGGTTCAGAATCAAACCTCACCCGTGGCAAAGTTGTTGCGGAATGTATGAGATACGTTGGTTTCGAATCAATGGCTCTTGGAAACCACGAATTTGACTGGGGAGAAGAAGTGATTAAACATAATTCTGGTTATTTTACTGCAGATATGCCATTACTTGCTGGTAACTTAGTTGATAAACGTACAAACGCTCGTCCAACATTCTTAAAACCATCCCATGTCATTGAACGTGGTGGATATAAGATTGGTGTCATTGGAACTATTGGTGATATTGAATATTCAATTGCTAAATCCGCTTTTGCGAATTTCCAATTAACAAGTTCTTCTGAGTTCGCTTTTAGCGAATCAGCCCGCTTACGTAACGAAGAACACTGTGACATTGTCGTCTGGAGTTCTCACGAAGAAGCGACTGACTCAATGGTCATTCCAGCTGGTGTTGATGTTATTTTCGGAGGACACACCCACGAAGATGTCAATAAGTCAGCGATGAACGCTACACTTGGTCACTCCGTTCCAATCCTTGAAACTCAAAACTATGGACAGTCAATTGCCCATGCTCAATTAAAAATTAATCCATCAACTAAAACTGTTGTTGAAGCAACCGGTGAAAACATTCGTGCAGAAAACAACAAATCATACTTAGTTGATGAAGCAAATGTGAAAGGTTTAATTGATCAATACAAAGCTGCAACAGCTGTTGTTAAACAATACGAATTAAACAAAGTTTCTGGTAAGTTTGGTGCTGAAATTGAATTAGCTAACCTTTCCTGCAAAGCAATGTTTGATATGTATAACGATGGAACATTCTTCTGTGCTCTTCAAAATGGTGCAGGTGGTGTTCGTAGTGATATTGATGAAGGTATGGTCACCTATGGTGACATCTATACCGCCTTCCCATTCGATAACGAAATCGTCACTTTTGAAGTTGCTGGAAATAAACTCCGTGACTTCTTCCAGAAGAGTGGCGTTCGCGGATGTAACAAATACGTTGCTGAAACTTCCTTCTCTAAAGTTGATAAAACCAAAACATATAAGGTTGTTACGACAGACTTTGTCTGCACCAATATACTTAAAATGGCTGAAGGCTCATTTACTCCACTTGCTGGAACAGTTATCCGTGATGCTGTGGCGGAATACATTTATAACACAAGTGGCTTAAAAGCCACGAACTTCAGTAAAGATAAGGGCAATTATCAAGAGCCAACAAACGACTAGGAGAAAAGATATGGCAAAGAAAGTTGTTAAGAAAACTGCGAAGAAGCCAGCAAAAAAGGCTCCAGCAAAGAAACCAGCTAAAAAAGCTGCACCAAAGAAAGAGGTGAAGAAAGCCCCAGCTAAAAAAGCTGCTCCTGAATCAACACGCGTCTATCACGTTGTGAAACGTTCTGATGGAAAATGGGAAGTCAAATTTGCTGGTGGAGAAAAGGCAATCAAGCTATTTGATCGCCAAGATGAAGCCATTGTCTATTCTCGTAAGATGAGCAAGAACCAAAAAGGTGCGATGCTCATCCATAATTCGAAAGGCAAAAACAAAGGCCGAATTAAATCAAAGTAATATTTATATTAAATAAAGAAAACGTCGCTTATTTAGCGGCGTTTTCTTCTTTCTTTGGCATTTCTGATGCAAGCTTTACTCCAATGACTCCTGGAACCTCTTCTTGAAGGATGATTTCAATTCCATCAGAGATGGTGGAGTCAATAAGCATACAGTCCTGACAAGCGCCTTTCATATTGATATAAACAATTCCATCAATAAAATCGACAAATTCAACGTCTCCTCCATCACGATTAATGAATGGACGAACTTTGTCTAAGGTCTGTTGAATGAGGGCGATTGTCTCTTCCATGTGAATAATTATTATTCAGCATTTATTGAAGTGCAAGAAAAATGCAAAGTAAAAATATTCGTGCTAACATATTCAGCATGACGATTAGAAAAAGAAAATCCACGTTTCGATTAACAGTCTCTCATTTCAAGATTCTTGAGACAGTTGATGAACTGAACGAACAACACGATTATCCAACCGCGAAAGGCGTGAATAACATTTTAAGCGGTAAGCCTGATCCAGAAACAAAGAAGTTCATCAACCTCAAGACATTTGGAACTCTTTTATCGTTCCCTGGAAGGAAACTTTGTTCTTATATATTAAATATGGTTCGTCGCGGGTACCTTACGTACGTATATGACGAAAAGAGTGATCAAATGTATCTTAAGATTACTGAAAAAGGTAAAGCGGAACTCTTTACATTCAATAAGAAACATAAAACTTCTTACAAGAAGAAAACCCCAACGTTACACGCTGAGGTTGCTCATATTGAATAAACAAAAAAATAATCGGTTCAATGACCGATTATTTATTTTTTAAGTAGGAATAAGATTCTTTCTTTGGAGTGTATGGTTGTTTGCTTTCTTTAATTAAGGCCACAATTGCAGCATATAATGTTCCAACAGTGCTTAACGCAAGTAAGCTGGCTCCAAGATATGGAACCCATAACGCAACAGAAGTTTCAGTGTAGCGAGTATAGAGCTTATCAATCCAACTACCAACGCAGAAGAGCATAATGGTGGAGACAAGCATAATAATACCGGCTAAGAGTAGAAGTGCACTGGACTTCTTGTAGAACACGTAACAAACGACTGCGAGAACAAGAAGAACAATAAAGGCAATTCCAGCACCTGAAACAAGAGCACCTCCATCAACGGCGTGAGCTTGTAAATTACGAGCTTCTTGTGTTCCGCCAAAGATGAATTCATAACCACCCATCGCACCTTTTGTGACTGAACCATTTGGAATCAATTGTGCAAATTGTTCTGGAATGGCGAAGAGCACAAGTGTGAGAACGATGGCCACCAATGAAAATAAAACAACGAATTTCGCTTTATCTTTCATGTTATTCCTCCTTGTTTCTACTTAATAGTGGTTGGGGCGGCTGGGATCGAACCAGCGAATGGCGAGTTCAGAGCCCGCTGCCTTACCGCTTGGCTACGCCCCAATAAATTAAAAGTGGCGTAAATTGGTGCCCGGGACCGGACTTGAACCGGTATGGGATTTGACTCCCGAAGGATTTTAAGTCCTTTGCGTCTACCAATTTCGCCACCTGGGCATTTGGTCTCCCGTAGACGATTTGAACGTCCGACCCCTTGATTAAAAGTCGAGTGCTCTAGCCAGCTGAGCTAACGGGAGATGTTCGCGATTTATAAAAATCGCTTGATTATTATTACACACGTTAATAGTTATTGCTAGAATTTTTTTAATTAAAATAAAAAACACCCGGTAATAGGTGCTTAATTATCCGATTTGGTTGGGGTGGCTGGGATCGAACCAGCGAAATGATAGAGTCAAAGTCTATTGCCTTACCACTTGGCTACACCCCAAGAAATGGTGGGCGAAGGTGGATTTGAACCATCGAACCCGAAGGAATTGATTTACAGTCAACCGCGTTTGGCCACTTCGCTATTCGCCCACATTTATTTGGGATTGGCAGTCGTCTTAGTGGTGGATGTTAAGGGGCTCGAACCCCTGACCCCCGCCGTGTAAAGGCGATGCTCTCCCAACTGAGCTAAACATCCAGTACACTTCGTAAGACGTGCCTAGATAATATATCAAAACGATATATTTGTGTCAATTGAATTAATACCCTTTTTTGCCAAGGAGATGGAACATATTTTTCTTATAGATTTCCACCCCTGGTTGATTGAATGGGTTTACTTTTAGTAAATAAGCCGACATTGCACAGGCTTTCATAAAGAAATAGAAAGCATAACCGAGATGGTATTCATCGAGTTTTTCCATCTCTAAAACAACGTTTGGAACTTGGCCTGATTTTTCATGTGCTTCAAGTGTGCCTAGGTAGGCTTGTTCATTTACATAATTAAGTGACTTTCCAGCAAGATAGTTTAATCCATCAAGGTCAGCAGCATCAGATGGGATTTTAACTTCATTTTTTGCATCCTTAATATGGAGGATTGTTTCAAACAAACACTTTGAACCATCTTGGATGAATTGACCTAAAGAATGTAGGTCTGTGGAGAAGGTCGCGGATGTCGGGAATAATCCTTGTCCGTCTTTACCTTCAGACTCGCCATAAAGTTGTTTAAACCATTCGCCGAGTTGAACAAGTTTTGGCTCATACGAAACAAACAATTCAACCGACTTTTGCTGGAGTTTTTGATCATAACGAATTACCGCATATTTGTAGGCTTCATTGTCAAATAATGAAGGTTTTGCGGTATCTTTTTGTGCTTGAAGAGCACCTTTCATAAGCTCATCAATATCAAGCCCTGCACAGGCAATTGGAAATAGTCCGACAGCAGTGAAAACAGAGTAACGTCCGCCAATATCTCCAGGTAGCACAAATGTTGGATATCCTTCTTTTGTCGCTAATGTTTTAAGAGCACCTTTCTCTTTGTCTGTGGTGGCAAAAATGGCTTTAGGAGCGCCTTCGACACCTTCTTTTTTCTCGAGTAAATTCCTCAGTAAGCGGAAGGCGATTGATGTTTCAGTGGTGGTGCCGCTCTTAGAGATGACATTAACCGCGAACTTCTTGTCTTTGATGTAATCTAAGACTTCGTATGTATAGTCACTTGAGAATGTCTGACCAAAGAAAATAATTTCGAGTTTATCCTTACTATGTAAACCACGTAAAGCTTCAATTGCAGCTCTAGCGCCTAAATAGGAACCGCCGATACCACAAACAACTAAAACATCGAAGTTCTCACGAACATATTTCGCGTATTTCTTAATCGCTTCGAACTCGACTTTGTCGTAACTAGAAGGATAATTTAACCAACCAAGGAAGTCGCTTCCTGGACCACTTTTTTCATGAATGATTTTGTGAACTTCATTCACTTCTTTCTCGTATCTTTTGTAGTCGACACCTTTAATAAGGTGTTTATCATTTACTTTGATCATGGCTAATTTCCTCCTTAGCTTGTTTGATCCATTCTGGAAGTTTTTCTTTTAACGCAGTGAAATCAATGTATTTTGGATCAATTGGATTACGTTTCACTTGTGAATTACGGTAAGCGTCTTTTTCTTCTTCGGTAATCTTACTCATTGACACCTTTAAAAACCCGTCTGATTCAATATCAATGACCTTCACCTGATATGTTTTTCCAATCTTTAAATATCTATTGATATTTCTGATGAATGTATTTGCAATTTCAGAGATATGAAGAAGACCTAAAGATTCATCATCAAAAATCATAATCGCTCCAAATGGACGAATATTAATAATTGTTCCTTCAATAATGTCGTTTACTTGGTAATTCATTTTTGGTTTAAATAGGCTTCGACTAAAGCAATATCGTCTTTAGTTGTCACTTTTAATGTTTGTTTATCACCCTGGATAAAGCCAATCTCACCATAAGGACGATACATACTGGCTTCATCTAAGGCTTTTGGATCAAAATGGTCTTTAAAGACTTTTTTAATAACTTCAATACGGAAGGCTTGAGGCGTTTGTACACGGAACAAATCATGTCGATCCACATAGCTATTCTTACTCAAAGAGTAAGTAGCATCTTCTTGTAGTAAGAATGGGACAACACATTTACTCTTTTGAAGTTCATCAATCAGGCGAGTAATCAAACTTTCGCGCACAAGAGGACGCGCACCGTCATGAATAAGGACATAGCCTTTTTCAAAGCTTACCGCGTCAAGTCCGTTACGAACGGATTCAGCTCTTGTTTCACCTCCATAAACCATTTTCTTAACTTTGTTAAAACCAAAGTCAGAAACTAGCTTTTGGAGTTCTTGTTCATCTTCTTGTCTAACGACAAGAACAATTTCATCAACAAGTGGATGAGAATCAAATGCCTTAATTGTATAGGAAACCAATGGTTTTCCGTTCACTGGAAAGAACTGTTTGGCCTGACCAAAACGAGTGGAATTTCCCGCTAAAACAATTACGACAGAAGTATTCATTGTTTCTCGCCGACTTCTTTCTTGAAGATTTTTTCTTCTTGATCACGTAAGACGGCGTTTGTGGCGACGTTATCAATTACAGCCTTAACGATGGTGTCGAGGTGTGAGCCATCTTCATAGTTAGCTAAACAAGCGTAATTGACACGTCCTCCTTTTAGAAGTGTGCGAATTGTATCTTTATTACCTTTGGCAAAGATTGCAATGGATTTTCCTCCGTTATCTTTGACAAGTTGCATACATGGGACATCAGTCATTCCGTCGCCCATGTAAATCATGTTGCTGTAAGGAACGCGGTGGTCAACACCTTTGGTGTTTACCTTGGCATCATCGGTGACATCAAGAGCACCTTTAGAAATACGGAAGAAATATTGGGTTTTTTGAGTGTAGTTGACGGCGAGTTTTGGCCAAATTGGTTGGCCACTCTTTTCGTCGAATAAAAACTCACATCCAAAGATTTGCTTGAATTGTTTATAAATGGAGCATCCTTCAATGATTTCTTTGGTTCCGCTACTAATTAAGTAGTGCTCAACAATAACTCCTCTTTTCTTTCCATAATCATTGATACGTTTGAACCATGTTTCAACACCCGGGAAGTATTTAATTCCAGAACCCATTTTATTTAAGGATTTTCTAGAAAGATCAACACCTTTTTCTCTAGAAAGATCAATCATCATATACATATAGGAAAGAATTCTTTCACAGCCTGTTTTTTTGGAAAATTCTCCTGTTGCTCCCCAGAATTGATCCGGTGTCATACCTAAGGCTGGAATGAAGCCATAGTTTTGCATATCAGTGGTCGACAATGTTTTATCAAAGTCGTACATAATGGCAACGATTGGTTTTTTCATATTTTTCACCTCACTAGCAAGCGCACAATAAAACGCCTGTACATATTGTATCGCAATTGGCACCAAATGCCAATTTTCAAACAATTCGTGAGTGCGTGAGGCAAATAAAAACACCGCGAATTAACCAAGAACTGCGGTGTTTTTTGATTTTTTTAATTAATATCTGGGAAGCATTTATCGACTAATTCTGGGAAGTCGATGAATGGGTTTCTATTTCCTTGAATGGAAGCGCCAATATATTTGTTGCGTTGTTGTTCAAGGGCAGATGGTGGATCATTACGGTTCCACTCTTTAAGTTTACGAATACATTCGGTCTCGTCGTAATTCATGATGAGAGAGAAGTGTAAATATTTTTCATTTCCACTAGCTGGAGCACATACATAAGGAGTTGTTGTAGCTGTTTCGGCAACGGCTTCATCAATATTATAAGTTGGTGTATGGCTGGTGCTATAGTAAACGTCATAGTTGTCATAGGAGTTGTAGTGGACATACATGTACATTAATGTACGGGCCACATCTCCTTTGAAGTAATCATCGACTTCGCAGACCTTTGCTGAATCGCTATATTTGAGAGCATATGGCGCTCCTTCATCAGTTGCAGTGTCATATGATTCACCTGAACCAAATACATAGTATTTATAATTCGAACGGTGACTGTTTACTTCATAAGTACATGGACGAAGTTGGAAGATATCTGAGCCTCCGCCCCAATATTCTTCTTTACCATCAGGTTTTTGGTCATCCATTTTCCATTCATATTGTTTGGAGTTTCGATACCACATTCCATTTGAATCGGCACAGCACCACATGTGTTCACGAGTGGCGGTGTTATCCTTGTGAATCCAACCGGTGTAGAAGTTTTCGTAACCGTTTGTTCCTTCAAGTTGATCGGTCCATGGATAATATTTTGCTACTTGAGCATAGCGTAAGTAGGTTTTATGCTGGTCAATGAGGTAGTGGTGGATGTTCTTTTGAAGTTCCTCACCTTGTGTGTCTTTTAAGTGATAGTCATCAACAGTATTACCATTACGGTCTTTTTTGTTCATGTAATAGTCTTTGTAGACATCACCGGTGTCTCCTCCACCTCCTCCACTTTTCTTTTTACTTTTGCCACTGTTGCTTGTACATCCGACTAAGCAACCAGCACAGAGGGTAAGAAGTAAGGCTGAACGAATAACTGTTTTCATAGTGTTACTCCTTTACTTTATAAAGAATAGATTACTTTTGTTCCCAGAAGTGACAGATATAACCGTTACCAAAGTTATATTCATCAATACCGCTAACAGTTTGATAATCTTCACCTGAACAAGCAAAGATTCCTTTGGAATGGTCTGGACGAGTTCCTTGAATATCAATAACTGATGTTTGAACTCTGAAGTCCGCACAAACTTCTTCATAGTGGAATTGCTCCACTGGTGAATCAACGTGACGAATTGTTGTAATTAATGCACCAGAAGATTTGGCACCTTCATAGATTTCGAGATATTTGTTTGAGTAATAATCGCCTTGTCCACCTGGCATAACTTGGATAGAGTAGTGAACTTTATCGGAGGCATAGTGGATTTTAACCTTTGTGGCCTCGGAAGGATTCTCGGTTGTCGCAAGATAAAATGGATATTCTGTTCCAGCATCAACGTGAGGAAGGTTATTAATGAAACGGAATTTTTGTTGTCCGATGTGCCAGAAACCCATCAAATACTCTTTGTCGTTTTCTGGAGCTTTCTTACAACGTTTCCATCCTTCGTATTCATCTGCACCAAAATCTAATGGATCAAGTGCTGGAATACCATCGGATGATTCTCCTCCGCCTTTCGATGTCTTTTTTGATTTCTTTCCTCCACCAGAAGTGCAGCCGGCTAAAACAAGGGCGACCAATGGAAGAACGAGAAGTGATTTTTTCATATTAAAAACTCCTTACGTAAATATTCTAAAATATTTTGTCTCAAATTAAAATAACAAGAAATTACTAGTTGTTTTGATAAATAAAAACAAAACTAAAAAATTTGAGTTTTGCATTAAAAACACCAGCAATTCGCGGATAAATGAATAAAAATAAAACAGCCCATTTGGACTGTTATTATTTGGTGCAGTGAATGAGAATCGAACTCACACAGGTCACCCTATACGCCCCTCAAACGTACGCGTCTACCAGTTCCGCCATCACTGCAGCGATAAATAATATATACTCAAATCTTGTTATAAACAAGTAGAAATATCTAAATATTAAAGACAATTGCTGCGAATCCGAAATAGACCAAAAGCGAGGTCACGTCGACAATTGTTGTAAGGAGTGGTTGAGAAACAATCGCTGGATCTTTTTTAATTGCGGCAGCCCCCATTGGGAGAAGCACAGCAACCATCTTTGAAGCAAAAACACCAATCGAAAGTGTCATCGCGACAAGTCCAGAAACCTTAAAGACTTCCCAGAAGTATTCTCCAGTCCAGCAGTTTCCTTGCCAAATATTTCCATTGGCAGCGGAGTTAGAAACAATGCCTGTGTATTGTTCAACTGAGAACCAAAACAAAGCAAAAACACCAACACAAACAGCAATTATTGCTGCCGAAACAGCTTCTTTTCGAATAATCTTCCAGAATGCTTTTGGTGTGAATTCTTGCAGAGCAAGTCCACGAATCATTAACGCGATTGTTTGCCCGCCAGCATTACCGCCAGTATCCATTAAGACTGGAATGAAGGCCGCTAGAATTGGAACTAATGTAATTCTTTCTTCAAAGATGGAAAGAACCATCGAAGAGAATGTTCCCAAAACAAGAAGAACAATAATCCATGGAACGCATTTTTTCGCCATTTTTAATGGAGATGTCTCCAAATATGAATCCTCCAAAGGAGTCACCATTTGCATTTTGGAGATATCTTCGGTGGTTTCTTCTTCGATAACGTCAATAACGTCATCGATGGTAATGACGCCAATTAAACGTCCATCGTTATTTAAAACTGCGATGGCGTTTAAGTCATAACGTTTGAAGATATTGGCGACCATTTCTTGGTCGTCATTAACTTGAACAGTGACAAAGTCACGATTCATAATGCTTTCGAGTTTTTCGTCGCCTTTAGCAAAGATTAAATCGTCTAAGTCTAACGTACCAACTAAGTTACGTTGGCGATCCATAATAAAGAGGGTATAAATGGTTTCTTTGTTTTGACCAGTTTTACGAATGTTCGCGATAGCTTCATCAGCACTCATGTCTGAGAGTAAAACGACAAATTCTGTCGTCATAATTGAGCCAGCACTATCTTCTTTATAATTTAATAGACGATTAATTGTGGCGCGTCTTTCCTTTGGAACGTTACGTAAGACACGAGTAACAACGTTTGCTGGAAGTTCTTCGAGGTCATCAACTAAGTCGTCGGTGAACTGGGATTCAAGAATCTCGGCTAATTGGTCATTGGAAAGAGAAGAGATAATTTCTTCCTTAACTTCGCTTGGAAGCTCGGTGAAGAATTCGGCTGTATATTCAGATTTAACAGTCTTCAAAATGAAGATGATCTTTTTTGGATCTTCAATTTCGGCACAAGCATCAGCAATATCAATGCTTGGAACAACTTCAAAAATTTGACGAATTTCAGCAATCTTTTTTTCGTCAATTAATTTCTCGATTTGTTCTGTTGAAATTAAGCGGTTCTCCATTTTTCTTTTCCTTGCCCTAATTAGTTTACATTCTTTATAAAAAGAACGCAAAATAAATTATATTGTGCTATGATACTAACCGAGAAGGAAAAGAAAATGAAGAAAATTTTAGTTGAAACAAGCGCTCGTCACATACATGTGACACAAGAAACATTAGAAATTCTCTGTGGTAAAGGAGCAAAGCTTGAAGTTAAAGCGATGCTTTCTCAACCAGGACAATTCGTCTCGACAACTCGTTTAGACTTAGTCGGACCAAAAAGAACCATCTCTGGAGTTTCCATTCTTGGTCCAGTTCGTAAAGAAAACCAAGTCGAAGTTTCCTTAACCGATGCAAGAACATTAGGTGTCGCTGCTCCAGTTAGAGAAAGTGGTGATATTAAAGGATCCGCCCCAATTAAAGTTGTTGGTCCATGTGGCGAAGTCGAATTAGCAGAAGGTTTAATTGCCGCTAAACGCCACATCCACATGACTCCAGAAGATGCTAAAGAATTTGGTGTCGAAAATGGACAAATTGTTAAAGTTGCTACAGGACGTGAAGGACGTAAGGTCATCTTTGATGACGTAGTTGTTCGTGTCCGTGAAGACTTTAAACTCGCAATGCACATCGATACAGACGAAAGTAATGCCGCAATGTGCAGTGGAGAAATTTACGGCGAAATTGTCAAATAAGCCGTTGAATTTCTAGCTTTTCTAGTATAAAATACTAATCATCTTATCAAGAACCGTGTAGGAAGGATGAAAGAACACGGTAGCAACTCTCGGTAACGAGTAAGTGCTCTCCCAAGCAGTGGCCCACCCACTGAACGATAAGGTACGGAAACACAAATGAAAATGTGACTTTCCATGGTGGGAAGTCACTTTTTATTTATTTCGGAGGTGAAAATCATGGCTTTACATAATTTATTCTCTAGCGAATCTGTTTCAGAAGGACATCCAGACAAGGTTTCTGATCAAATTGCGGATGCGATTTTAGACGATTGTCTGGAACATGATCCAAAATCTCGTGTTGCTTGTGAAGTTTTTGTTACAACTGGATTTGTTTTAATTGGTGGTGAAATTACTTCCAAACATCATCCTGATTATAAGAAGATAGCACGCGAGGTGATTCGCGATATCGGTTACACCAAGAAAGAATATGGTTTCTCTGCAGATGATGTTGAAATTGAGGTTAAAGTCCATGAACAATCTCCAGATATCGCGATGGGCGTTGATAATGGTGGAGCTGGTGACCAAGGCATTATGTTTGGTTACGCAAGTGACGAATCAGAAGGCTACATGCCTCTTCCAATTGTCATTGCTCATAAGCTTGTTCGGGTCGCGACTAACCTTAGAAAAGAAGGCCAATTTAAGTGGGCTCGTCCGGACATGAAATCACAAGTCACGGTTGACTATAAAAATCGAAAACAACCAAGAATTGCGGTGATTTTGATGTCAATTCAGCATGATCCTGATTATGACGAGAAGGCTTTTAAATCCTATATTGAGAACGAAATCATGAAGCCTGTTGCGAAGTCATTTGGGCTCAATACTGACTTCCAAGTTTTGATTAATCCAACAGGTCAATTTATCATCGGTGGACCAGCCGGTGACACCGGTGTAACCGGACGAAAAATCATTGTTGATACATACGGTGGAGCTGGTCATCATGGCGGCGGTGCATTCTCTGGAAAAGACCCAACAAAAGTCGATCGTAGTGCCGCATACATGGCTCGTTACATTGCTAAAAACCTAGTCGCTGCTGGTGTAGCTAAACGTTGCGAAATCCAACTCGGATATGCCATTGGTTACAAGAAACCAGTTTCACTTTTCGTGGAGACATTTGGAACATCCAAGTACACTCAAGAACAACTTGTTGAACTTGTTCAGAAAGTTTTCCCACTTTCTCCAAAGGATATTATTAAGACTATGTCTCTCCAACATCCTACATTTAAATATCACGAATTAACAAACTATGGACACTTCGGTCGTCCAGACTTAAATCTGCCTTGGGAAAAACTAGATAAAGTCGATAAAATCAAGGCTTTATTGAAGTAAAGAAAAAATAGTTGTGATTGCTCTATAAATAAATAGAGAAATCAAGTATAATAAAGTTAGAAATTAGCTTAACCGCAATTTGGAAAGGGGATTATTATGAAGTACCAAATTATTGGTAAAAACATTGAAGTTACCGAAGGTATTAAGCAAGCAGTTGAATCGAAACTTGCCCGTATGGACAAATATTTCGTCATCAACGAAGATGTCACATGTCGTGTCGTTGTACGTAGTTACAAGGTCGGTGCGAAAGTTGAAGTGACTATCTTTACACCAAATATGGATTTCCGTGCCGAGGTGATGAATTCAGACTTATACGCCGGTGTCGACCTTGCTATCGATAAGTTAGAAGGTCAAATGAGAAAGCTTAAAACAAGAATGGACCGAAGCCGTGGTGGAAAGTTATCTCTTGGAAAAGCTTTAGCTTTAGAAGCAATTGAAGATCTTCCAGAAGAAGAAGATGAGGAAGATACAGTTGTTCGTACAAAATCCAAATATCTTGATCCGATGACAGTTGAAGAAGCCATTGCCCGTATGGAAGCAATTGGCCACCCATTCTTCCTCTATCTTGATGAAGAAGATGACAAAATCTCTGTTGTTTATCAACGTGAAGATGGCGGTTATGGAATCTTCCAAGCGGAGAATGAACTTCGTTAATTAAATCGAAAACTAAGAAGAGGCCTTATGCCTCTTTTTTGTTTGACTTTTGCAGCACTTATCCAAGAATTGCTGGATATTTTGTGATACTAATAGAAAACAATTAGTTCTTGTTTCAATTTTATGATTGAAATATGGCCTAAATTAAAATATCATTATTCGCGCTGGTTCTTGTGAAGGATTTGATTTACTAAATTGCAATCAATAGCTGTCTATAGAAGAAGCATTTGAGAAAGGAAAATTATTTATGAATAATTACACTGCTGCAATCGCGAGTTTCATTCGTTACGATGTTGTTCTTTTCAATACTCTTGAGTATGCAACCAAAAAGGACAAATATGACGTTAACGCTTATAAAGCTCGTCAAGAGATCATTTCCAAAGAAATTGAACTCAACACCCCACTTAAGAACTGCTTAGATAATTCTGGTGAAGCTGGAAAGAATCTTCTTGAGAAGATCAAAGAACTAATTCGCTTAGTTTATTCTCCAGAATCCACTATTGTGAAAATGGGACCAGATGAGAGTGAACTTCGTGTTGACCCATCCCAAGCCCTCACTATTTATGAAGCAGTCCTCCCAATCCACGAAGAACTTCGTAAGATTGTTGAAGCTCACGTTATCGCCGCTAGAAAGAACAACGCTTATGATGAAGCATCATTTGATGACGTCATCACAAAAGAAGAATATTTCTACCGTGGTCTCGTGAATATGTTAATGCTTGATACCTTCGACCACTTCTTTGCTGAATATAACAAAGCTAGAGCCGAAGCAAAAGGTGCGATTACTCCTCAGAGTAATTTCATTCAAAATGACATTAACAAAATCGTCAACCTCTTCCACTTTGTTCGTAACAACGCGACCGCTCGTAACGCTGAGTACTACTCAATGATTGATCCATTGTTTGCACTCATCGAAATGACTGGTGGACGTCGTGATCTTCCAGAAGGCAAAAACTTCGGTCAAGTCTTCGTTGAAGTTAAAACAAAGACTAGAGAAGTGACACAAAAATTCGAATTAGCCTGGAAACCAGTCTATGACGAATTCATCAAACACTTCCAAGAAGAAGTTCAAAAACTTCAACAACAAGAAAGTGGTAAACAAGCCTAATCAAACTTTGTTTGATAGAAAGTAGGTTATTCAATGAAAGACAAATTTAGTAAAAAAGAAATCGTCGGCTATTGCATTAGTGGTATTGTTGCTATTTTTGGTTTAGTCCTCGTTGTGCTCGGCATTGTCGAACGCAATATGGATGTCACCAGTAGCAAGAATTATCTCTATCAAGCTGATCAAAAAGTCCAAACTGCTTTAAGCATTAAACTTTCCTTCTGGGAATGGGGACTCATCTTTATGGCTGTTGGAGTCATCATCGCTGTCATTATTCTTTGCTTTTGCGCGAAGAAAGCTGACCGTGAAGTTGACCGCAAACTTCGTCGTCAAGCTCGTGCTAGTAGCGCGATTGACATTAATAGCGAAGTCAAAGCTGCTGTCCAAATCATTGAAGAACCTGCTCCGGCTCAAGTTGAGGAAGCCAAACCAGAAGAGAAATAATTTCTCAAACAAAATTAAAAGCCTTCGATTTGATTCGGAGGCTTTTTAATTACAATAGTAATTATTTACGTTCAACAACGTTTGTCGGAGTTTTCACAATGCTGTTTGCAGGATAAACTCCACGAAGCATACTTAATGGATAAACAGAGGTGTTTTTTCCAATAATTGTTCCTGGGTTAAGAACAGATCCGCATCCAATATCAGCATGTTCGCCAAGGAACGCGCCAATTTTACGTAGACCAGTTTCGTATTCCTTATCTCCATGAATGACAACGTTAGATCCGCCAGATTTGAGATTAGATAAGATAGAACCTGCGCCCATATGCGCGTAATCGCCTAAGATGGAATCTCCAACATAGTTATAATGTGGGACTTGAACATGATCTAAGAGAATGGAGTTCTTTAGTTCAGAAGAATTTCCGATAACACATTTCTCACCGATAATGACGTTTCCACGAATAAATGCACCTGGACGAAGTTCGGTATTTGCACCAATAATTGCTGGTGCTTCGATTGTTGCAGTCTTGGCAATCTTAACGTTTTCACCAACTAATACTCCAGGTTCAATTTCGGTGTATCCAGGAATTCCATTTTGAACGAGTTTTGCACAGATTTCTTTAATTTGAGGAAGGATTTGCCAAGGATATTTACTTTTTTCAAAAACTTCCTTCAAAAATGGAACATGACATGTAAAAAGGTCTTTTGTTTCAACTAGTTTCTTACTCACAGACGTATCCTCTTTTCTTAATCACGTTATAGATTTGCTCAATATAACGATTACATTCGTCTAAGCTATCAAGCTCAAGCATAATACGCACAACTGGTTCAGTACCAGATTGACGTAAAATGGCTCGACCATTGTCGCCAATTTCTTTATTTACTTTCTCAAAAGCCGCTTTTACTTCTTCGTCTTCAACAACGGCAGCTTTATTTGTGACCCTGACATTTCTTAAGACTTGTGGAAGAACTTTAACTGGTGCAACAAGTTTTGAAAGTGATTGCTTGCTATCAAGCATTGCTTCCACAATGTTAATTGCAGTAAGGACGCCATCACCTGTGGTGGCGTACTTTCGAATAATAATATGTCCAGATTGTTCACCACCTAAGTAGTAACCAGATTTCATCATTTCTTCGTAAACGAAGCGGTCACCAACTTTTGTTTGAACATTCTTAATTCCAATAGCTTTTAAAGCCTTGGTCAAACCAGAGTTTGACATGATGGTGGTGACGACAGTATCGCCGTTAAGTTTTTCTTCGGCTTTAAGTTTTTTAGCAAGAAGATAAATAATTTTATCTCCATCAACTTCATTACCGTTTTCATCAATCGCGATACAACGGTCGGCATCTCCATCAAAGGCGAAACCAACATCAAGATGGTTTTCCTTGCAGTATTCTTTGAAGTGCTCAATGTGGGTTGAACCGGCATTGAGGTTAACGTTTAAGCCGTTTGGTTCATTGTTAACAATGAAAACATTTGCGCCTAAAGCGTCAAAGACGGATTTGGCAATCATCCAAGACGCTCCATTCGCTGTATCGAGACCGATTTTCATTCCTTTAAAGGAATGGACAGCGATAGAAATTAGGTAGGCGATATAACGGTTACGTCCAGAGGAGTAATCGTTAATTGTGCCAATGTTTTCTCTTTCTGCAAGTGGAAGGTCTGGACCTTGCACTCCGAGTTTTTCAAACTGACCGTCGATATATGCTTCGCATAAATAGGCGACGGAATCTTCTAGTTTCTCGCCTTTCGCGTTAATAACTTTAATACCATTATCGTAGAATGGGTTATGGGAAGCGGTGATCATTACGCCACAATCAAAACCATCTTTTCTTGTAATATAAGAAACGCTAGGTGTGGTGGTAACGTGTAATAAGCACACGTCTGCACCTGAGGCGGCTAAGCCTGCAGCGACCGCATATTCAAGCATGTATGAAGAGCGTCTGGTATCTTTACCAATGACGATTTTTGGACGATAACCTGGTTTCACGCCGGTATATTCCGGATTGGAATAGAACCAGCCTAAGAAACGACCAATTTTATATGCGTGATCGGAGGTTAAAACTTTGTTTACCTCTCCACGGAAACCATCTGTTCCAAAATATTTTGTTTTAATATCTTCCCCGATGGAGACTTTTAATTGTTGTCCACGATGAATCGTGACTGAGTCGTGAAGTAACTCGTCAGTCGTGACTTTAAAAAGTTCTCCAAGTTCAATGATTTTATCTAGTGACGGAGTTGATTCTCCACTTTCCCATTTCGAAACTGACTGACGAGAGACGTTCATCATCTTCGCGAGTTTCTCTTGGGAGATATCATTCATTGTTCTAAGATGGATAATTTTTTCAGCTAATGTCATCTGCTTACCTCCCCGCACCCATTAGTTGCGGACTGGTTAAATAATGCTCTAAATAGACCAAATTGTCAATTTATTTATGTAAAGAAGTATTTACAAGCTCAAAACACATGTCTATAATAGCAACATAAAAAGAGGACACAATCATGATCGTAAAAGTCTTAAAACAAGCCGACATTGATTCCCAAATGGCGGAAGAATTCATTAAAGTCATCAATTCAAAGAAACATCCAGTTCTTGGTTTAGCTACCGGTACATCACCATTGGGCGTGTACGCAAATTTGGTCAAGGCTAATAAAGAAGGACGTGTTTCCTTTAAAAACGTCACAACATTTAATCTTGATGAATATGTTGGACTCGAAGGCACTCATAACCAATCTTATCGTTACTTCATGAATGATAATCTTTTCAATCACATTGACATTGATAAGTCGAAGACAAATGTCTTACTCGGTGTTGGAGATTATAAATCATTCATGAATAAATACGATAAGATGATCGAGGATGCAGGAGGCATCGATATCCAAATCCTCGGTATCGGAAGTGATGGACACATCGCGTTTAATGAACCAGGCACACCATTTGATTCATTAACACACGAAACAGCGTTAACTGAGCAAACTATCAAGGATAACTCTCGTTTATTTAACGATATCTCTGAAGTTCCAACACGCGCTGTTACAATGGGACTTAAGTCCATCATGAATGCTCGTAAGATTATCTTAGTCGCTACTGGTAAAAACAAAGCTAAAGCCGTCTATGGATTAATCAAAGGACCAATCACTGAAGATATGCCATGCTCCATCCTTCAAAAACACCCAGATTGCAGAATCTATGTTGATGAAGAAGCCTATTCTTTAGTGAAATAATCATTAAAACTCTAAATAAAATTTGAAAGATGCGCTTCTGCGCATTTTTCTTTTATAAAAAATTTTTGAACACTTTTCTCTTATTTTTACGCACTTATAAGTAGGAGAAAATTCTTATGAAATCAATAGATTTAAACAAATTTTATCTTATTCATGATGGCAGTAAAATTGGCCATCCGGGCTTATGTGTTTGGAGTGATCAAGATTCGAATTTATATTTGCTTATTAAATTTGGTTCAAGCAAAACGGATGACAATATCAAATTAAAACACTCAATTAGCAGCAACAAACTAAATAGTTTTGTTTACAAGCGCCCATTTGTTGGTAAAAGAAAAGATATTGGTAATGAAATGCAATATGACATCAAAATAAGTAAAGAAGACGAATGGATCTTGATAGAAATTCCTAGGAATAATCCAATTTTTTCAAAAACGCTGAAAAGCAAGGATAAACACAGGTTTAAATATAGATACAAAAAAACCGTCAGCTAAGTGACGGTGTGTCCGTTTCGTCAACGGCAATTGTCCCACCCAACTTAATGGGCGCATACCAGCAGTGCTGGATGACGATGCTAATTATAGGGATTTGTTTTTATACGTCAAGATGTATTTTGAAAACAAAAAAGAAAACCGCCACTAAGCGGTTCTGCTATAAATAGCATTCGTCACTCCTCAAAGAGGATTTACTTGACACTTTTAAATAAAGTAATCTGAATTGTTATGGTCAATTAGATTCCTAAGTAATGTGATAAGACAATCCAAACTGCTAGAACAATTAAGATTACTCCTGCGATAATACTTGAAACATCATATTTCCCTTTGAGGAGTTTTTCAAAGAAAGAGCCAAGGAAAACTCCGAGAAGAGAAATTACAAAGGTACACACCATAATTATCACAACATGTAACCAAATGGTTGATGTAGTGGAAATACCGGCGTGAAAACTCACTCCAACTGCGAGCGCGTCAATCGCGGTCGCAATCGACATAATAAAGACTTCCTTTAAGGAATATAACTTTAAAATCTTTTCTTCCGGAGGTTTTTTCATATTAAGAATTCCTTCAATAAACATCTTCCCTCCGATAATTAGAAGAGCGGCAAAAGAGATCCAAGTAACAACAAGCGCCATAATTTCTCCCGCTTGCTTACCACCTGCTGATCCAACAATCTGAGAAATCCCTTCAACTAACCAATAACCTAAAAGAGGCATTAACGCTTGCATCAGCCCAAACATCAATGCAATCGTTAATCCCTTTTTCTTATCAATATTGGTATAGACCAAACTATCAACAATGGATACCGCGAAAGCATCCATGCTAAGAGCGATTCCGAACAAAAATACTTGGATCAATATCTCGAAAGACATAGAAATATTGTAGAACTAATCGAGATAATTTAATTAGTTCTTTTTTCTTTGTCTTTCCTTGTTATAATAATAACAACGAGGATTAAAACAAGAAACATCTAGATGCAGCTAGATTTTATTGTTATTAGTCTCGCTAGATATTGATCTTTTAGATGATCTTGAAGATTAACCAAGCTTATTAATCTTCTCCTTTATTTAAAAAGGATGTATCGAAATAATTTATTCAAAAAAAGAAAGGAGAAGAAAATGAACAAATTATTTACAAAAGTAGCCGCGCTAACCCTCGGTGTAGCGATGGCTGCTGGTGTAGGTGTTGCTGTTGGTTCTGCTAAAGCAAGCGAAGTCAAAGCTGCGGATTATAGTGAAACATTTGTTTCTAAAAATTCATCTAAATACTATGAAAACGGCTTTGTTGTTGGCACACTAGATTCTGGTTCGAAAGCAACATTTAGTGGTGAGCATATTACATTGACTCAAGATAAAAATGATTCAAACAATGATGTTGTCATTTCATATGCTGAAATTCGTATTTATGCTAAGCATAGTCTTACAATTGAACCTGCATCAGGTTATGCGATTACCTCAGTTGTTTTAAATTGTGATAGCTCAGCATATGCTAATGCTATTGGCGGAACATCATTGACAAATTGTACTGTTGCCGTGAATAGTTTGACCGCAACATTAACACCAACAGACGGAACTGCTGCATTATCTTTTAAGAATGCTGCTCAGAGTCGAATTCGTACATTGGTTGTTAATTATTCTGATAGCGGTGATACTCCAACTACTCAATACAATGTAACTGATAGTGTTGAAAATGGTAGTGTTTCACCATCAAAAGTTAATGAAGGCGCAACTCTTACTGCAACAATTAAACCTGACACTGGTTACACCCTTCCAGAGACAGTTACTGTCACTATGGGTGGTACAGCTGCAACTCACACCTATCAAAATGGCGTAGTTACAGTTCAAAATGTTACTGGTGATGTCGTTATTTCTGGTTCTTGTCCAGAAAAACAAGCTCCTCAACCTGTCGACTTACCAGATGGCGAATATACAGCATCTTTCCCATACGCAAATCCTTTCCCAACAGAAATTGATGTTGTCGATGGACAATCTGCTAAAGTTGCTGCTTTAACATCTTCCATTTCCGCTGTCAGCACATACGATGATTCACATTCCGAGTATGTCATTGCAGCTAACCAATCAATTGAAATTAACAATTTAACAAACGGTAAGATCAGCAAAGTTGATATTCACATTTATCAGTACAAAAATTTCAATGTTTATGTTGATGATGCCACAGATCCAGTTTACACGGGTGATGGTACAAATGCTGGTAATGATGCCCACATTGAAGTGACTACAAATGCTTTAAGCAAAGTTAAAATCACTGGTAACGGTGGTGATAATGGAAGCCGAACATTTAAAGTTTTTGATGTGAAGGTTTATATCGTTGTTGCTAGTGCACCAATTGCTGTTGAAGGCGTTTCTTTAAATGCTGACGAAGCAACAATGGCTGTTGGCGCCACCTATAACTTAACTGCAACCATTACACCAAATGGCGCTGATAACCCAGCAGTGACCTGGTCTTCAAACCCAACCAGTGTTGCTACTGTTAGCGATAATGGTGTCGTCACAGCCGCTGCTGCTGGTGATGCTGTTGTTACAGTTACAACTGTTGATGGAGGATTTACTGATACATTCATAGCTCACGTTGTCGAAGTTAATTATGGCAGTGAATCTAGTCCATTAACTGTTGAAGAAGCAAGAGCTGCATTAGATGTTTCTGGTGCTGCAACAAGCTTACAAAAATTATGGGTTTATGGTGAAGTATATTCTTCAAGTTATAACTCTCAATATCAAGACTACACTCTCTGGTTAAAGAGTTCTGATGGTTCTGAAAACGAATACTTTGAAATCTATAGTGGTTCTGTTACTGCTGCCATTACTGAAGATGATACTCAAGCTAATGCTTTAGCTGGTATTACTGTTATCTGCAATGGTTATGGAAAGATTCATAACAGTTCAGTTTATGAATTATTTAAATCAAATAATGAGAAACCAACTATTGCGAAGTATGAAGCTCCACAACCAGCTACTTATGAAGTTTCCTTCTATGAAGGAAATACAGGTGGAGGTTCTCAATACGCCGAAGGCGCAAAGGTGACCATTCCACAACCAACAGAATCCTTAATTCCAGAAGGCAAGGAATTTGACTACTGGGAACACAAGGAAACTGGTGATCACTATGCTCCAGGTGATGAATTCACCGTTGGAACAAGTAGTGCTCGTTTTGATGCCGTTTATAAAGATGCTACTCCAGTTGCTGGTTGGAGTGATGAATTATTAGCAGCATTCCAATCCTCTTTACATGGCGTTGTCCCAACTTATGCTGATTCAGTTTCAGGATTAGAGTATGTTTCAAATTATGATGATTTTGAACTTAGTTTCTCTGATTTAGAAACTGCAAGTGCACAATTAGCAACTCTTTGTAACGGATGGAGTTTTGATGGTGAAGGTGCTGATATTGAATACTATATTCAAACACAAGATCAGCTTGGTTACGCCGTTGGATATTTATATCAATCTGGTGATACCTATTCACCAACACTTCAGTTTGATCAAACTGCATATGAGCAAGAAATGCAAGCAGCTTTTGCTGCTAAAATGCATAACAACATTCCACCATTCTTACATAAAACATATGCCCAATTTACATATGTTGACGCTGCATCGATGTTCTGCTCCAATAGTTTGTTAAGCAATCAAGGATTGACAATGTTGCAAACAAAATTAACAAATCTTGGATTTGCTTTAATGAGCGAAGCCGCTACTGGAACAAGATATGTTGTTGTAGCTCAAGGTGGCATTTCTGGCACCGTTTATCAATATGGTGCATATTGCCAAGATGGCGGAATTATGGTTGTTGAATTATTTGTCATGGATGAATATTCAGCTATGTCTGCTAACGTTTACTATTCTGCACAACCACTATCCATTGCATTAAGCGGTGAATATAAAACTGTGTTTGAATATGGCGAAGAATTCGATTCAACAGGCCTTATTGTGACTGCAACAATGTCAGATGAAACTGAACTTGATGTTACTCAACAAGCTTCATTTGCTGGTTATGATGCGTCTGTATCTGGCCAACAAACCATTACTGTGACTGTTGGAAATGATGAAACTTCCTATGTTGTTACCGTGAATGAACCAGCTCCAACTTACGATGCTGATGCATTCGCAAAAGAATTACTTGAGAAAGTTGCACCAATCTGTGCTAACTACGATGGTAAGAAGAACAACAGGACTGCTTTAAAAGAAGTCTGGACAGAAATGGCTGTCAAGTACGGAACACTTTCCGAAGAAGAAAAAGCCAAAGTTGTCGCTGCTGCTGCTAAAGCAGATGGCACTGATCTTGAAAAAGCTATGGCCTTCTATAACTTTGCTTGTAAGAAGTATGGCTTAACCAAGTTCATTGCTGGACGTCAAGTTAAAGCGATTGTTAACGAACCAGTTCAAAACAATAGCATTCTCCCAATCGTTGTGATTGTGGCTTCATCTGTTGCCGCTGTTACAGCGATCGGAGTTGTCATTGCTCTTAAACGTCGTAAAAGCTTATTAACCAAATAATTGCTTAAATATACTGCATTAATTTAAACAATAGCCTCTCGATAAACGTGTCGAGGGGCTTTTCTTATACTTTGCATATATATGAAATATTTGCACATTTTCTTTGACATCAATATGAACTTTATACTATAGTATGAACGAAAGAGGTTCCTATTATGTCATTACGTGAAACTCGCAAAAATTGCAAATTAACTCAAGAAGAAGCTGCCAAACTTTGTGGCGTTTCTCTTCGTACTTATGTTAGTTATGAAAAGGATGAAGAAAAGGCTGATCAGCTTAAGCTTGAACGCATGAAACAAGTTCTTGCGGAAGAAGCCGCAAAAGATACTTCTATCTTAAAAGATAAGGTTCTTCTCATTACTGGTGGTACCGGCTCATTTGGCCACGCTGTTGTTGATCGTTTCTTAGACACAGATATTAAAGAAATTCGAATTCTTTCTCGAGATGAAAAGAAACAAGATGATATGCGCAAGGCTTATCATAACGACAAACTCAAATTCTATATTGGAGACGTTCGTAATCTTCCATCCATTGTTGATGCGTTTAAAGGTGTTGACTATGTCTTTAGTGCTGCTGCGCTTAAACAAGTCCCATCCTGCGAATTCTACCCAATGGAGGCTGTGAGAACAAACGTTATTGGTTCAGATAACGTCATTACCGCATGTGTCCAAAACCACGTTAAAAAAGCCATCTTTTTATCAACTGATAAAGCGGCTTACCCAATTAACGCAATGGGTATCTCCAAAGCCTTAATGGAAAAGAACGTTATCGCTCGTTCTAGACAAATGCTCAAAGGTGATACTGTTTTATGCTTAACACGTTATGGAAACGTCATGGCCTCACGTGGATCCGTGATTCCTTTATTCTTAAATCAAATTAAAGAAGGTAAACCAATCACGATTACTAACCCAGAAATGACTCGTTTCATGATGACACTTGATGATGCGGTGGACCTTGTCCTTTACGCATTTGAACATGGTGAACAAGGAGACCTCTTTGTTCAAAAGGCTCCAGCTGCAACCATTGAAACACTTGCTAAAGCAATTATTGAATTAACTGGCTCAAAAACTGGTGTTTCTTATATTGGTACACGTCATGGAGAAAAACTTTATGAAACTCTTGTCACTCAAGAAGAAATGCTTAAATCCATTGATTGCGGAAACTTCTTTAGAGTTTGCGCAGACAATCGTGATTTAAACTATGATAAGTATTTCTCAAAAGGAAATAAGAAACTGAACTTAGGTGAATCATACACCTCACATAATACTGGTCGATTAAATGTCGAACAAATGAAAGAACTTCTGAAGAAGTTAGAACTCTTTGGTGGACCAGTTCGTCAACACGAATAAAAAATGAAAGTCTTAGTTACTGGATCAAAAGGATTTATTGGAAAACACATAGTTGAACGCCTTAAACGCGCTCATCATGAGGTTTTTGAATTCGACATTAACGATTCAGAGACATCTTTAATTGAATTTATTCAAGAAGCTGACTGGATTATCCATCTCGCTGGAGTGAATCGTCCTTTAACTGTTGAAGAGTTTTACGATGGAAATACTAATTTCACCAAAAAGCTCATTGATTTAGTTAAAAGATTTAATCCAAGTGTGAAGATTATTGCTAACTCTTCTACACAAGCTGCGTTAGACAACGATTATGGACGTAGCAAAAAGATGGCCGAAGATGCATTAATTGCCTCCGGATTATCTGTTTATATCTATCGTTTCTGTAACGTTTTTGGACGTGGATGCCGACCAAATTATAACTCTGCAACAGCGACATTTTGTTATAACATTGCCCACGATTTAGATGTCTATGTTCGCGATCCAGAATACGTTGTAAATTACAACTATGTTGAGGACATTTGCGAAGAACTTTTAAATGTCGTTGAAAACAAAGTTAACCGTAAATTGCTGGTGATTTTATCAGTAAAACCTCAATATTCTTGCTCGCTTGGTAAGCAGGTTGAACTCTTAAAATATTTCAAAAAAAGCGTTCAATCTAATGAACATTTACCAACGATTCATGATGAATTTGAATTGAAGCTATTTATGACATTTTTATGGTATTTGTCTGATGAAGGAAGTTCATTTAATTACGCCGAAGATGAACGTGGCTCATTCGAGGAACTTTATAAGTCAAAAGAGCATGGACAAATCTCTCTTAATGTGGCCTATCCAGGCATTACAAAAGGTGGGCACTACCACACCTACAAGAAAGAAATCTTCTATCCAGTCATTGGACATTGTGTCATTCGTCAAAGAAATATTCACAACAACGATATGATTGAAAATGATGTCAAAGACAACGAATCTAAGATTGATATCATCCCAGAATATACACACGAAATTACTAATGTAGGAAAAGAAAACTCCTACACATTAATGTGGATCTCTGAAGTTTATGACCCAGAGACACACGATACATATCGCGCACCTGTTGATTTAAAGGAGTAATAAATATGGCCAAGAAAATTAAAGTTGTCACGATTATCGGGACTCGTCCAGAAATCATTCGTCTAAGCGAAGTCATTAAAGCCTTAGATAAAGATGAAGAAATCGAACATCTTTTAGTTCATACCGGGCAAAACTATGACTATGAACTCAACCAAGTCTTCTTTGAAGACCTCGACTTAAGAGCACCAGATTATTATTTAAATTGTGCTGGTAAAGATTTAGGAGAAACCATCGGTAACGCCATTTCTAAATCATATGATTTACTCCGTGAACTTAAACCAGATGCTGTTCTTATTTTAGGTGATACAAATAGTGCGTTATGCGCCATTAGCGCAAAACGCCTTAAACTTCCAATCTTCCATATGGAAGCTGGAAATAGATGTGGAGACTGGAACGTTCCAGAGACAATTAACCGTAAGATTGTTGACCACATCTCTGATATTAATCTTCCTTATACAAATCACGCCTACGCGAATTTAATGAAGGAAGGTATTGAACCAGAATATACATTCGTCACTGGTTCCCCAATGCTGGAAGTTCTTAACGCCCAATCTAAGAAGATTGAACGTAGTGATGTTCTTTCACACTTAGGCGTTGAAAAGAACAAATATATCGTTGTCTCTTCTCATAGAGAAGAAAACATCGACATCGAGAAGAACTTCAACCAACTTATGCCAGCGATTAATGAAATCGCCGAGAAGTATCAAGTGCCTGTTATCTTCTCAACACACCCACGCACAAAGAAAAGGCTTGAAGCGAATAACTTTAAGATGCATCCACTTGTCAGAAATCTTAAACCTCTTGGTTTCCTTGACTATGTCAAACTCCAAGAAAACGCGATGTTTGTTCTTTCTGACTCGGGAACATTAACTGAAGAAAGTGCGATGAGACACTTCCCAGCTGTTCTGATTCGTACATCGACTGAACGTCCAGAAGGCGTTGAAGCCCATTCAATCGTTGTTTCTGGAATTACTAAAGAAGGAATTCTAAACGCGATTGATCAAGAACTAAAACAATATAAGAGTGCTGAAACACCGGAAAACTATGATGTCGATGATGTCTCTAAATTTGTTGTAAAAATCATCAAAGAAAAGATTGATGTCGTAAATAAAGAAATCTGGAAAAAATAATTGGGTAAAAAAAGAAAATTTTTTCTAATTTTTTCAATAAAATCAAAAATCGTTTTGTATATTAAGCGAAAAGAGGTAAACAAAAATGAAAAAACAAGTCTTATGTCTCTGCCTTCCATTACTCCTCGGATTAGTTGGATGCTCTAAAGGTGATAAAGTTGAATCAGTTGAAGAAAAGAAAGCTGTTGTCAATGAAGTTACTGAAGGAGTGACCAAGCATCTTGGTTTCAGTGACTTTGTCCTTGATTTCGACTTCCGTGTTGATGGAGAATTCTCTTCAGAAGGAAACAAATTAGCCTTCGATGATTTTGAAATTGAAGCTCAAGGGGAGTTCGATTTCCCAGATACGTTGGAAAAAGGTGCCGATATTGCGGGTATTAAAGCCCATGTTGGTTTAACAACTGATGGTGATATTGAATACACCGTTGGTAGCGCCGTAACTAAAGTGGATTGCGACAGTAAGTTCGCAGACTTCTTCTTTGAAGAAGGAACATTCTATGCTGACATCTATAAAAACGGTTTATCAGATTTCCTCGCGTCGATTATGGAACTTGAAGCCGAATTACCAATCAAGAGCAAACTTAATCTTTCTGAACTCATTGACCCAAACAGTGTCATTGATCTTCAAAAAGAATTCGAATCTCCAGAAATTCCAGAAGAAATCTTAAGCCAAGTTCAAATCTATGTCTCAGGTGATGAATACACCTTTGAACTTGATACAGCAGAAGCCGAATTCACTGATGAAGAAGGCGTGAAGCACAATGTCAAAGAATTCTATGGAGTCGATGTTGAAGCTTCCTTTGTCATTGACAAAGAGTTCCGTCTCCAAGAACTTGAACTCGAAGGTTCAGTTGACGTCAATAAACTTGATGAAGACCACAAAGCAACTGGAACACTCGCGATTAATCTTGATTTAAATTTGAACTACAAGAGCAATCCAACAGTTAAATCAGTTTCGAACAAAGAAGAATACAAACAATTCAAACTCTTCTCTAAATAAGCTCGAGTTTATAAAATAAGGCACGCATCGCGTGTCTTTTTTTGTATCATATAAATATGAATACTGCGATTGTTTATTATTCGAAACATCACGAGAACACATTAAAACTCTTAAAATCACTTCAAGAAGTGGATCCTAGTTTAGTTCTCGTTGATGTCATGAAAGAACCTGATTTTGATTTATCAAGGTTTGAAAGAATTGGTTTTGCCTCAGGAATCTATTTTTCTAGGTTTGCTAAA
>CAMGZN010000003.1 GCA_946183335.1 uncultured Caryophanales bacterium
AGCTTATTCATATAAGTATGAATGGAACTAAAGCAACGGAACTTAATTAAACAAACAACATAAGCCGCCAAATGGAAGAACAGAGGGATAATTATAATGACCCAGTTCCACCACTCGAGAATGCCTAATAAATATGGAAGAACTTTAATTCCCATAATGAGAAGCAAAGCCCAGTCAGCCACACTATCAATGACAGATCCGATTCGAGATTCTAAATGGAACTTTCTTGCAATGAATCCATCAAGTATATCAGTAATTCCTGATACGCCATAAACAATAAAAAATGGAACAGACATTGGTTCCAAAAAAATAATCGCAATTGCGCCTAAAATACGAAGTGATGTCAGAATATTTGGAGTTTGACGGAAAATTTGCTTCATACGTGTACTTTATAATTATTAACCAAACCAATATTTTTTTAAATATTCAATTCCCTAATCAATAAGTAAGAACTCAAAATACAGGTAAAAGAAAACTACCTAATTTCAGGTAGTCGTCAATGGGTGGAGATAACAGGACTTGAACCTGCACAGGTTTCCCTACTAGATCCTAAGTCTAGCGCGTCTGCCAGTTTCGCCATATCTCCAAGTGAGCGATATTATAACACACTATTTCTTTAAATCAGCACAAACTTGAAGAACAAGTTCTTTAATTTCGTCAGGGTTTTCAATATCGACCAAATACATCATACGTCCACCAGGATATGGAAGTTGCCCTTTAAAGCCATACTCTTTTGAAGATTTAGTTTTCTTTATTAAGAAACGATTATCATAAATACCACCAAAAATAATTTTATCGCAATACAAAATATACTCCTACATCATGTATTTATACGAGACATCACACAGCTCTCTTAATAAATCAAGAACATAGTTTAAGTATTCTTTCGAACTTGGCATATTACATTGCACCGTAATATGTATAGTCTGAAGGTTTAGAAGGACGTTTTACAGCATTTATGTCGTACTCAATAATGATTCTAGTTGGTTGAGGGACTTCCCCTCCCTGAGTATAACATTCAACTAAACGATTATTCTTCCAAATATAAAGACCATACAAATTATTTTCACCACTTGCCTCAATCTTTAAATATCCTTCACCACTAGAATAAGTTTTATATGTCACCCCCGCTTTAGGTTCTTTTAAATTATCCAAGAGTATCTTTGAATATGATTTTTCAGCAAAAATTCTAGGGCCAACAGATAATCGATTTAAAGTTTTCATAAATGAATTGTTTGATTTCAAATCTTCAAATGAAGATACTTCAACCGATGTGTACCACTTAGAAATTTCAGGACGCGATGGATCAAGTGTGCTATCTTCGAAATAATGATAACCGACATTGTTTATCGCAAATACAAACTCTTCCTTGTTTGATGATCTAGAGTAACTATATGTTTCAAAGGTACTTCCATTAAATTCTTCAATAGCTGTAAGTTCGCCATTTGTAAACAAATTAGTTCTTGCCTTCAAACTTTCAGTAGTTTCAGGAATATTATTAATAATTTTTTCAGATATATCTTTCGCCTCTTCATTTGATATTTCTACCATTTCAGGTTCTTCGTTTTTGTCTTTTGAACCACTAATAATTAACCATGCAGCAACTCCGCCAACGGCTAAAACAGCAACGCCAAAACAAATCAAAAGAGGTTTAACAAAACCGGATTTCTTTTCACTTTTAGACATAATTAAATCCTCGCCTATATATTACCATTTTTCTGTCCAAGCAAACAAAAAAGCCATCATAGAGATGGCTATTAGTGGTGCCTTCTATCGGACTTGAACCAACAACCTACCGCTTACAAGGCGGTTGCTCTGCCAATTGAGCTAAGAAGGCAATTAGGGAGGGTGGGCGCTACTGGGCTCGAACCAGCGACCTCTTCCGTGTGAAGGAAACGCTCTCCCAACTGAGCTAAGTGCCCATTTTTGGGAGTAATAACGACATAGTCGTTAACTGTCTCCCTAATAAAATTGCCCGATGAAGTTGGGCAACTTTGTATTTACTTTGGTGGATCTTAATAGACTTGAACTATCGACCTCACCCTTATCAGGGGTGCGCTCTAACCAGCTGAGCTAAAGATCCAAGTTTTCAGTGCGCTCTAGAGCGCTTAAATAATATACATTTTATAAGTCGATAGTTCAAGAGTTTATTTGAAAAAGAAAATGCGCACGCATAAGCGCACGCATTTAATATACACAACAATGAATTAACGTTTGGAGAATTGTGGAGCACGACGAGCGGCTTTGAGACCGTATTTCTTACGTTCTTTAGCACGGGCGTCACGAGTGAGCATACCAGCGACTTTAAGAGTCTTACGATCAACACCGGCCTCTAAGAGAGCACGGGCGATACCAAGACGGATAGCACCAGCTTGTCCACTAAAGCCACCACCTTCAACGAATGCTTCGACATCAAATTTTGCTTTTGTACCAGTTAGTTCAAGAGGTTGGGAGAGGTCCATGACTAATGTGGCATATGGCATATATTTCTCAACGGCTTCGCCGTTAACAACAATTTTGCCTTTGCCAGCTTTGATATAGACTCTAGCAACGGAAGATTTACGTCTTCCTGTACCATAGTATTTCTTTGCTTCTGCCATAGTAACTTATCTCCTTACTTCTTCCACACGAGTACTTCTGGTTTTTGGGCCTCGTGTTGATGTTCAGCACCTTTGTAAACAAAGAGCTTCTTGAAAATTTGACGGCCTAATGGGCCTTTTGGTAGCATTCCCCAGATGGAGCGTTCAACCATTTCTTCAGGATAGCGTTCGATCATCTCGCCAGCAGTTCTGGTGCGAAGACCTCCGTTGTATCCAGACACATTGTAGTACTTTTTATTTTGTAATTTATTCTTTCCAGAAAGAGCAACCTTTTCAGCGTTGATAATAATGATGTAATCACCGCAATCAACATGTGGAGTGTAGATTGGTTTGTCCTTACCCATTAATTTCACAGCGACAAAGGAGGCAAGACGACCATAAGGAATGCCTGTTGCATCAATGACATACCATTTACGTTCGATCTTTTCTGGTTTTGCGATCGTTGTTTGACGTTGCATGTTTTCGTACCTCCAATTTCATTCAAGCAATAATCTTACCGGGACTATTGGTTTGTGTGCGAGAAAGATTATACGTTTTATATTTATATAAGTCAAAAACAATTTGAGAAACTGAATTTTCTTTTAGAGAATTCAACGAAACACGGATATACGTTGTGCATAGAATAAGTTGTCATTTTCCAAAAGAAAAATGACGCGTGTTTTGCGTCATTTTATCCAGGAATTGCTGGTCATTTTATAATTTGAAGACGTTTAATCCGGTCTTGGAATCCTTCATTCGATTAATCTCAGATTCCATTAATCCAATGACGCATTCAAACGTTCCAGAAATACGACAATATGAGAGGTGACCTCCATGAACATTGAAATCTTTATCTCCAAAACTCATGTGGAGATGAAGGTATGGTTCTCCGTCTTTTCTTGACACATTTCCTAGACAAGAAATAATCTCAAAATCACCTTCATAACGTTTTGATTGATATTGTTGTTTTTCAACTTCATATAATCCAACTTCGACTATGTCGGCTGCACCAATTGCGGAGATAAAACCACCTTTAAGATTTTCGTCTTTAATAATTTTTAAAAGCGAGGAAATAACTTCATCTCCTCGATCAAGACGAACAATGATTTTTCCTGATTCTCTTTTGCATTCCATGGTAAAGAAAAAGAGAAGATGAAACTTCTCTTATAATTCAACGTTGTGCGCGACGTTTTGAACGTCTTCGAGTTCATCGAGCGCATCAATCAATTCTTCGAATTTGCGTTTGTCTTCTGGATCTTCGATTGTCATCCATTCGTTTGGTTCCATACGGACTTCGGCTTCTTCGAATTCAGTAATGCCCATTTCAGCAAGAACTTCTTTCGCATGAGCGAATGATTCTGGAGTGACATAGACATAGATTGTATCTTCGTCTAATTCAACTTCTTGGACATCAACATCGCCAAGGATTAAGGCTTCTTCGACTTCGTCACGGTTGGTTCCTTTGAAAGCAAGGACACCGAGTTGAGTGAAGTTGAAGATGACACTTCCTAAGTGGCCACCTTTACGAATCACGTTTGTACGGACTTCGACAAGGGCACGATTTGGATTATCAGTTAATGTATCAATGATGAGGTAAGAATTACCTGGACCGAAGGCTTCATATCTTCCTTCGACGTAGGCGACTTGGTCACCACCTTGTGCTTTTTTAATCGCACGGTCGAATACGTCACGTGGGACGGATTTACCACGATATTTTTCATATACAGCTCTTAATGCAAGGTTTGTTTTTGGATCTGGTGAACCTTGTTTAGCAGCCATATATGCTTCTTTAGAAGCACGAGCGTATAATGCTGATTTAATTTTTCCAGTACGAGCCATTGCAGCGGCACGGACTTCATGATGTCTACCCATAAGTAATTTTCTCCTTTGGCGTGTATTATTATATGCCTATTGTCGACTTTTTCAAAGAAAAGTCATCTAATATTTCACTTCAACAAGGAATAGTCCCTTAGCTTCTGCTTTATATGAAACAGGCAATCTTTCTTTTTTATAAAGAATTTCATCAACGTCTTTAACACTTAATTTACCTTTACCGACTTGGATAAGTGTGCCCACGATTAAACGCACCATGTAGCGCATAAATCCATCACCAGTAAACGTAATGTGTAAATGATAATCAAATTCATCAATAATGATTCGATAGATGTTTCTAACAAAGTTGTCTTGGTCTTCTTCCTTGGTAGTAAAGTTTTGGAAATTATGTTTTCCTTCGAAGAGTTTGGCACACTTCTTCATTTCTTTGATGTCTAGTTTTCCGTCAGAGACTTGTTCATATTTGTCAGAGAATGCACTTTGCTCTTTGAGATTAATAACGAATCGATATGTTTTTTCTTTAGCAGATAGGCGAGCATGAAAATCGCTTGGAACAACCTTTAATGATTTCACGCGAATATCTTTTGGAAGAACACAGTTAATCGAATGACGGAATTTATTTAAATCACGTTCTTCTTCAATATCAAAATGGAATGTTTGGCCTAAAGCATGAACGCCAGCATCAGTTCGACCACTGCCAAAAATCTTTGTAGGGGTATTTCTAATTTGAGAGATTGCTCTTTCAATTGTTTCTTGAACACTTACTTGATCTGGTTGATATTGCCAGCCAGCATACGAGGTTCCGTCATATTCGCAAACAGCTAAAATTCTCATTTTTTATACCTCCTAGCATTAGCGGCTCCAAGACCAAATAAATAAACTAAAACACAGAAACATCCAATCACTAACCAAGGCACAAATAGTGGTGTTTTGATGGTGAAATCCATGACAGTAAACACAATTGTTGCGGCCATAAATGCTCCGCAAAGAATGAATGCAAATAGGTCGTTAACAGAGAATCTAAGCTTGTGATAAGTTGTTCGTTTTGCCTTTGGATTATAGCCGCGGGCTTCCATGCTATCAGCAAGCTCTTCAGCTCTTTGGAAAGAAGCAATAAACAATGGAACAATTAATGAAATGATTGCTTTAAATCTAGATGAGATTCTTCCGTGCTTAAAGTCTACGCCACGGCTAGTTTGAGCTTTCATAATTCGTTCAACTTCGTTAAGCAAAGTTGGAATAAATCGAAGCGCAATTGAGATGGTCATTGCCACTTCATGAGTTGGGAATTTAATGAACTTCAATGGCTTCATATACCACTCTAACGCATAGGTTAAATCTAATGGTTTTGTAGATGTGGTTAGAATCATGGTTAAGCTCACCATTAAGAACAATCTAAGAATGATTTTTAAGGATTGGAAAATGGATTCCCAATAGATGTTTAAGGAACCAATTGAGAAGGCCACCCACTGAGCATCTTTTGGTTTTACAAGGACGTTTACTAATAACAAGAAAATAATCAGGAACCACATTGCTCTAAGTGACTTAAACAAAGCTTTAAAACTTGTGTTAGAAATTAATGCGAGTAAGAAAATAAACAGGGCCAAAATGCCACCAATGATAAATGTCATTTCCCATGTAGAATATGATATAAAAATCGCAACCATTAATAAAATTAATGAAAGTATCTTAACCCGTGGGTCGAGACGATGAATAAATGTATCACGAGGGACATATCTTCCTAGAGTAATACTACTCATTTTGAATCCCTCCTTTGTTTTGCGATAGCATCAACAACATCATCTAAAGAACTAATTTTTGAAAGATCAAATTTATATCCTTTTTTCTCTAATTTTTGAATGAGTTTTGTCATCATCGGAGTCTCTAAAGAATATGCATCAACACTTTGGTTAAATAGGTCATTTGGAGCGCCTTGATAAACAATCTTTCCGTGGTCCATAACGATAACATCTGAGGCGTATCCATAGACCAAATTCATATCGTGAGTAACAACGATAATCGTTGTACCTTGTTCGTGAAGTTTTTTAAACAACGCCATCATCTCTTTTACACCACGTGGATCAAGCCCAACTGTTGGTTCATCAAGAACAATGACTTCTGGTTGCATTGCCATAATTCCAGCAATAGCAACACGACGTCTTTCACCACCACTTAAATCAAATGGAGATTTTTTGAAAAATGATTCGTTCAAACCAACTTGAAGAAGGTTTTCATGAGCAAGTTTAATTGCATCTTCTTTCTTCACTCCAAAGTTCATTGGGCCAAAAGCAACATCTTCTTCAACAGTGTTCTCAAATAGTTGATATTCTGAGAATTGGAAAACAATTCCAACTTTTTGACGTAATGGTTTTAATTTTTTGGCTCGTTCTTTTCTATTGTTAGATACAACAAAATCACCAGCAAAAACCGAACCTTTAGATGGAATAAGCAATCCATTTAATTGCTGAATTAACGTGGATTTTCCACAACCTGTGTGTCCGACAATACAGGTAAATGAATGTTCTTTAATTTCACAATCAATATCACTTAATGCTTGGAAAAGATTTGGCGCTTTATCGCCATAAAAGAAATCAACGTGGTTAAACTTTAGTTTCATAACTCTTTAACCACCTCTTCTAAAGAAGAACCTCTAACATTGATGCCTTTGGCTTCTAATTTGTTTCTTAAGGAAACAACAAACGGAATATCTAATCCGATTTCTTGAAGCTTCTTTTCATCCTTTAAAACGTCTTCTGGTTTTCCTTGGAAAACAATCTTTCCATCGTTAAACGCAATAACTTCGTCAGCCTGATAGGCTTCCTCGATATCATGTGTAATAGAAAGAATCGTCATTCCAGGATTATCTTTTTTCATCTTGAGAATCGTTTCGCGAATCTCTTTCTTTCCTCTTGGATCGAGCATTGCGGTTGCTTCATCAAAGATGACTATTTCTGGGTTCATTGAAAGAACCCCAGCAATAGCAACTCTTTGCTTTTGTCCACCAGAAAGATTTTCTGGTTCTTTATCTAAGAACTCCACCATATTCACTTTTTCGGCATATTCATTAATGATGGAATCCATGTCTTCGCGTTTTATACAACGGTTTTCTAAACCGAACGCTAAGTCATCACGAACTGTCGCTCCAACAAACTGGTTATCTGGGTTTTGAAAAACTATTCCCATACGACTTCTAAGTTCATGAACGGTCTTTCTGTTTAAATCAATTCCGAATTCTTTAATTGAATTTTCATTTGGTTCAAGTAAACCCATTAAGAGTTTGGCAAATGTTGATTTACCTGAACCGTTATGGCCAATAATCGCGACATATTTTCCTTCATCAATGCTAAAAGAGACGTCGTTAATAGCGACGTCTTTTTCATTGTATTTATATGAGAGATGATTGACTTCAATAATCTTCATTAAAACTCTAGTTTTGGAACTCTTCCTTTGTATTGTCTAGTTTTAACACCGGCTAGTTCGAGCATTAATGCACTAGCTTTAGTTTCGGTAGTATTAGCATACTTGTTGTCTAAATAGACAACCTCTTTAATTCCCTTTTGAATGATGGCTTTTGTACATTCGTTACATGGGAATAAAGTGACATAGAGTGTGCATCCCTTAAGGGCGGCACCATCTCTGGTATTTAAAATAGCGTTAAATTCGGCGTGACAAACGTAAAGATATTTTGAATCTAATCCTTCACCTTTATTCCATGATAAGTGGTCTTCGTCACAACCGGTTGGCATTCCGTTATATCCGTTTGAAACAATCTTGTGATCTGGATCAACGATACATGCACCAACTTTGGTGTTTGGGTCTTTACTTCTTTGGGCGCTCAAAAGAGCCATACCCATGAAGTATTCATCCCATGAAATATTTGCTTTATGTTCCATAGTGGTTATTCCTCGAGTTGCGTAAATTATATATCATTTACGCCTAACTACCAATATATTTAGATTATTTCACTGTGAAAATCACAATGATGCAAGCAACCATCAAAAGAAGAACAACGCCACAGAAAATTAACCATTTCCACGGAGCTTGAGTTTTCTCTACTAATGGTTCGTTTTCTTTAGCTTCTTCGAGCTTTGGATATTTTTGACGGATTTCTTTTTCTCTCATTATTTTTCAACTTTCTTATAAAGAACACCTAATAGGCTAACAACAAATGTATTTAAAGGAATATCAATGAAGTAGACCACCGCTTGAGCAAAAAAGACAAACAGGAAATCAACTTCAAAAAAGACTGCTTTGACAATTGTATTTAAAACGAGCATCACAATTAACTCGGTAATGATTGAAGAAACAGCGATTGGATAAGTTTGAACAGTGTCTTCTCCATACTTCTTTTCGAAATGTTTGTTCGTAAAGAAAACAGCAATAACTGTACCGATTGAAAGCACCCAAGAAAGTGTGATTACTAACGCTTTGTGCCATGCTAAAAATTCATATGTTTTTCCAAACAAAACAATCGAAGAATTTAATATCATAAAGATTGTTGCAAAAACGCATAAAGAACCGAGAATTGCAGAGATTATCGCAAAATTGACGGAGTTTTTCTTAATCATTTTTGCAAGCTTAAAAATGAAAAACGGAAGCAGTCCAAGAAGCCCATACACGACAGTAAATAATGGATTAATTGAATAGCCTAGTGCGTTTGGAAATAAGACGATTCCAAGAATGTCAGATGCTGCTCCAACAACTAGTCCTGGAATTGGCCCTAAAAAGATTGATGTAAAGATAATTAACGCTGGTCCGATTGAGATTCTAACAAACGGAATAATAGGAATATTTTGTAAAGATAGAAGTCTCGTGCAAATAATTGTTAACGAAAGAATTAAAGCAGAGAGTGTAATCTGACGAACAATGTTATTTGTCATTTAATAGCGCCTCTCTAACAATGCCGGCAAAATATAAAGAACCCGTGACTAAAATTAAATCTTCCGGATATTGAGCTTCTAGTTCCTTGATATAAGCAAGGTAATCATCGACGAATTTATAGTCACCTAAATAAAGGAAATATTCATCTTCTGTTCGAGCTCTTTTATGATTAAATGTTGTTAAAACAACATCATTGGAGATACTACCCAGTGAAATAAGCATTTGATCAATGTTCTTATCTCGAAATGCAGCAAAAACAACATGAATTGGACGAGTTTCAGTTTTAGCAAGTGTTTCAGTCAGTGCCTTCATGGCTTCGGGGTTATGAGCTCCATCAACCATAATGTTTGGTTTTACATAATCAAATCGGCACGGAAGAAGATTTGTTTTTAAACCTTTTCTAACAGCGTCTTCGTTAACTACAAATTTGTCCTGAAGCATCTTCACCGCTTCAACAGCAATCGCAGCATTTTTTAATTGATAAGTTGCGGATGTTGAAAGTTCTAGTCCTTTGTAAGGGCGATAATCAAAAGTGATTTTATTTTTCTCAACAACCTCGTTATGGAAGTCATCAACAATGACAATATTTGATTCTGTTTCTTTTGCTCTTTGACGGATCGCAAACATCGCGGTTTCTTCAAGTTTGCCCAGCAAAACTGGAATATCTCGTTTAATGATGCCGGCTTTATTGTCAGCAATTTCAGAAACGGATTTTCCCAAATAAGCTGTATGTTCAAGAGACACAGAAGTGATGATTGATAAACATGGGGTGAAGATATTTGTTGCATCAATATATCCACCCATCCCAACTTCAACAATGGCTAAATCAAGTCCACATTCATTGAAATAAGTGAATGCTAAAATTGTTTGCATTTCAAAGGTTGATAATTCGTATTTTTCAAAATCTTTTTCTAATCTATTAAATAAAGATAAATACTCTTCGCTAGAGATCTCTTTTCCGTTGGCTTGAATCATTTCAAAAAGAGTCGTTGTTGATGGAGATGAGAAGAGGCCAACTTTATATCCTTGAGATCGGTATATCTCATAGAGATACTTCGCAGTTGATCCTTTACCGTTTGTCCCAGTGATATGAATAGAAGGAACGTTAAAAACAAACCCTTCTTTATTGAGATATTTATCGTAGTTTTCTCTCGAATACGTCGGGATTGCTCTTTGTTCAAAAAACTTTCCCAATTCAGCAATACTATTCATAGTCTCTAGTGAGCGATTTCTTGGCCTTATCCATGGCTCGCTCATCATCACGTTTCTTTATCACTTCACGCTTATCAAATTTCTTTTTGCCTTTGCCTAAAGCAATCTCGATTTTGAGTTTGCCTTTCTTTAAATAGACTTTGGTTGGAACAATTGTCATCACTTTTTCTTTGGCCTTTTGTTCCATCTTTAAGATTTCTTTTTTATGTAGTAAAAGTTTTCTTGTTCGACGTGGATCGTGATTAAAGATATTGCCTTGTTTATAAGGAGCAATATACATATTAATGAGATAAGCTTCTTGATTGCGAATCACAACATAGGTGTCCATCAAAGATGCACCATTTTGGCGAATCGATTTAATCTCACTGCCTTTTAGTTCAACACCGCATTCTAAAAAATCTTCAAGAAAATAGTTGAAGTAGGCTTTGGAATTTTTCGTGATTAAATCGTTGTTGTGATTCATAAAGCTAATTCCACCATAATCAAGATTATGAACTAAGAAGAGAAAAACATAAAGAAAAAGTCAAAGAAAGTTCATTAAATTTATACAATTAATGAAATTTTATAGAGTTTATCCATTCATTAGTTTATGATTATAAACAATGAGCGAACGCATCGTTACATTTAAGAAAACTAATTCAGAAGAAACATTTGTTTTTAACGAGAGAATATCTCGTGTAAAGAACAAGTTGCTTTTCCGTGAACTTTTAGTGAACCACCCTTTAAACGAGGATTCTTTAGTCCTTCCAGTTCTCGAAAACGAAGAAGAACTAATCCGTATTAAAGTTCATGTCGCAAACGTTGGTTCGTTCTACTTTGATTTTAAGAAATCTTCTTTAGAAGAAAAACGAGAAGAACTATTTAATAAAATCAGCGAACTTAAAAACGAAGAAGATCCAAACAAGAAGGTTAAAGAACTTATTAAGATCGTTGATAAGTATGAACCTTTATACGCTTTATTCGATGACCAAGACAAAAATCTTTTTCCTTATGAGAATTTTGAAGAAATCTATAAGCTAAAAACACTTAAAACTCCACTATTGGTCTTCTATCACGCTGATTTAAAAAAACAAAAGAAAGTTCGTGAACCTAAAGTTTACGTTCCAAAACCTGAAAAAGTTAAAGAGTCAAAAGAAAAGAAAGAAGACGAACCATTCTTTAAAAGAGTTTGGTCATCAATCGTCTCCTTCTTTAAGAAGATTCCATCATTCTTTGCTTGGCTTTGGACCAAAATTGTTAATGCTTGGTATGTCTTTGTTTCCTGGTTTGAATGGAAGAGCGACTACATCTTCTACTTCATCTTCGCAATGCTTTATTCTTTCGCATTACTCGCGGGTATTGTCTGGACTTTAAATGGGGATGGTTTAGCAGCATTCTTCTACTCAATGACTGCACTATTCGTAGTTACATGCATCTACGCGACTTATGTGCAACGTAAGGACACGAAAGATTGGAAAGTGACCGTTCAAAACGAACTTACTCCAAACTTAATCATCTTTGCTGGTTTAGCCGGTGGTACTGTCGCATCATTCTTCACTTCTAAATCAATAATCAAAATTCCAGAAGGCGTTGAATTAGACTTCCTGCTCGCACTTTGGATCACGATTGGTGCTTCAGCATTCATGCTTATTTTGCTGAACTTCACTCCATTTTTAATTCATTGGATTAGTGAGAAGAGAAACTCTAAAAAAGCTGCTCCCGAACATAAAGAACAAGAGAAAAAAGAACCAGCAAAACCTGAACAAAAGGCAAAAACTACTCGCAAAACACCTGTAAAAAAGGAGGCGAATAAAAAATGAAAAAACTACTCAAAACGTTATTCTTAGGAATCCTCGCCGGATTTGCGATTGGACTTGGTTCATTCGCTTTTGTTATGTGTAAAGCTGCTGGATCATACATTGTTGGATCAGTTGCTTTCTCAATCGGTTTATTACTTGTTTGTTTTCTTAGCCTAAACCTTTATACAGGCAAGATTGGATTTGCAATTGATGGTCCAAAAGAAAACGTAATTAATCTTGCTCCAATCTATGTTGGAAACATTATCGGTGCGGTTGTCGCGGGATATCTTTTCTACTTTGCAACAAAGAATCTTGAAAACGTTAATGCCGCAATTAATGGCGTTGTAAATGCTCGTGTGATTGGCGATGCTGATCCTTGGTATCGTTGTTTAATTATGTCCTCACTTTGTGGTGTGTTTGTCTTCCTTGCTGTTTATGGATACAAGAAATTCCAAAACTCTGGAATGAAGACATTCGCAATTATTATGTGCGTATTTATCTTCGTTGTCACAGGCATGGAACACACCATCGCAAACATGGTTTATTTCTCCTTTGGAAATGCTTGGTCGTGGAACGCAGTATTAAATATTACGATCACCACTGTTGGCAACTCCATCGGAGCTATCCTTTCTTACCTTTCAGTAAAAGTCGTTGAAAGGAAATAGTTAGTTTATCGAAAATAAAGGAACCATTTGGTTCCTTTTTTTGTTATACATTTTTTGCTCGTTTATCAACGATTGAACCAGCTTTGATATCGAACTCCATTTTGTGATGAACTGGTTCGGCATCTTTCTTGGCTTCAAGATACATGTATCTGCAAGTTGTAATTTCGCCTTTCACTTCTTTTGCATCAGGCATACCAAGAATATTTTGATATTGTTCAAATGGGTCTCCAATATTTGCACGTGAATATGTTGTGTGCCAAATATCCTTCATTGATTCCCATCTGTCAGGAAGTTTTTCCTGTTGAGCAAGAGCTTGTTCTTGGGCGATAATTCGTTTCGCCCACCATTCTTTTAATTTACCCATGAACTGATGTCCTTTCGCTTCTAAGTAAGAATATATTTGCTATAAAAGTTATTTATATTTTACAAATTAGAATATCTCTTTTCCATTCAAAAAATTAAAAAGAAGCACCATAAAAAGATGCTTCTTAAATATTGATAAATATGGATTAAAGTTTAATGTTTTCCGCTTTGCATTTACGTCCTGGTTTGATGCTAATCTTACCCGGAGTAATTGCTCCAACTGGACAGACATGACCGCAAAGGAGACAACCGACGCACTTATCGGTGTTGCAACTTGGTTCACGCTTTTCAGCGTTCCATTCAATGGCTTGGTGACCACCATCGTAACATGAAATATAGCAGCGCCCACACTTGATACATTTATCTAAATCAATTGCTGGACGGACAATGTAGTCACGATTGAGGTTTTCAGCTGGAATGATGTTCTTATTGGCTTTTCCAATAAGTTCATGGAGTGAATCAACACCTTGTTCTTCCATGTAGTGTTCAAGACCATTTTTCATGTCTTCAACAATACGGTAACCATATTGCATAATTCCGGTTGTAACTTGAAGTGTTGTTGCACCAACTAAGATAAACTCAGCGGCGTCTTCCCATGTTTCAATACCACCGATACCAGAGATTTCGAGGTTTTCCAAACCTTCGGCTTGTCTCATTTGTTGAATGAAACGAAGAGCAACTGGTTTAACGGCTTTTCCAGAATATCCAGAAATAGCTGATTTTCCATCAACGATTGGTAAACCAACCTTCTTATCTAAATCGATATTACAAATGGATTTGATGGTGTTAATTGCAGCAATACCATCAGCACCACCTTCTAAGCAGGCTTTCGCAACTGGAACCATATCAGTGATATTTGGTGTCATCTTTGCCATCATTGGAAGTTTACTTCCACGTTTAACGGCTTGGCAGTACTTCTTACAAAGTTCAGCATTTGTACCAACATCACTACCCATGGCGTGAGAAGTCATTTGTGGACAGGATAAGTTCATTTCAATCATATCCGCACCGGCTTCTTCAACCATGCGAGCTAAGTCTTCCCATGTTTGTTCATCATTACCCATGATTGAGGCAATTAGGACTTGATTTGGGAATTCCTTTTTCAGTTTTCTTAAATCGCGTAGGTTCTCTTCGAGACTATGTTCGGCGATTTGTTCCATGTTCTTAAAACCAATGAATGGAGTAGATTCCTTGTTGAGCTTATCGAAACGTGGGGAAACTTCATCAATGAAGTATGATTTTGGACCGATTGTCTTAAAGACAACACCGCCCCAACCAACTTCATATGCTTTCTTACACATGTCGTAACAGTTACCGACTGGTGAAGAGGATAAGCAGAATGGGTTTGGGAATTTCACACCTAAGAAGGTGACTGATAAATCTTTATGGACCATTTTATTTACCTCCTAAAGCAGCGTGGACATATAATGCCACTTCTTTACCAGTACGAACACCACCGACAACGGTTTTGTCATATGCACTATGTGCAATATCACCACACACAAAGACTTTTGGATCCTTGGTGAAGTATGGTTTACCTTCATTGACTTCGCCTTTCACAAGTTCAATTCCAAGACCTTTAACTTCTGGATATTGACCAACAGCAAGAACAATTAAATCGGCTTCAACCTTCACTTCCGCTTTAATTTCACGGTGAGCAAAGGTCACAACATTTCCTTCCACTTTGGCTGGAACATATCCATCCATAATGGTGACGCCCATCTTTTGGGCACCTTCAAGTTCTTTCTTACTAGCTTTAAATTCTTTAAATTGTTCATAGACAACGTCTGTGACGTGTTCAACTCCAAGGAGCTTCATGGTTGTAACAACGTCCATTGCGACGTCACCACCACCAACGACTAAGACGTTAGCTGGAACTTTAACAGCTCCACCTTTTGCTTTGACTTCTCTTAAGAAATCTACCGCAGAAACGACATATTTGTTGTTTTCAAAGGCTGGAAGCATCTTTCCATAGGAGTATCCTGGAGCAAGCACAACAGCGTCGTGTTTCTTCTTAAGATCCTCCATGGAAATATCTTTACCAGCTTCAACTCCACCATGGAATTTGACACCGAGTTCTTCAATGCGTTTGATTTCAACATCAACAACTCTGTTTGGTAAACGATATTCTGGGATTAAACGAAGCATACCGCCGAAGACTTTTTCTTTTTCATAGACATGAACTTCGTATCCAAGCTTGTTGAAGCTGACAGCAGCTTGTAAAGCAGCTGGGCCAGAACCAACAATACCAACGGATTTTCCGTTTGGTTTGCCTTTTTCTAAAATCTTCATTTTGTTTGCTTCTTCAAAGTCAGTCACATAGCGTTGAATACGACCAATATCGATTGGCTTATCGATTCCACTACGTGAACAACCTTTTTGGCAATACTTTTCGGTTGGACAAACGCGAGCACAAATTGCACCTAGAGCGTTGTTTTCACGAATTGTTTCAGCCGCACCCTTAAAATTACGGAAGCGAACTGAACGAATGAACTTGTCCGGGTTAGTGCCAGCCGGACATGCTTTCGAACATGGAGCGTCATGACAAAGAAGGCAGCGTGCTGCTTCTTCACACACATTCAATGGCGAAAATCCTGGTTCGAAATCTTTTTTGTAATTTGAATCCATATGAAAATTCCTTTCGAATATATTTTACTAAAAAACTAACTCAATATATATCGCAATTTTAATTTACTAAAAACAAGAGATATAAATATTGAGGTTTTGCACAAATTTCAGCTGCAAAACCCAAATAAAACAAAAAAGGATCCTACTTGAGATCCTTTTAAATTTTTAACGTTTCAATTAGAAGAAGACGCCACGAGCTTGTTGCTTAACTTCTTTAGAAACAGAGAATGGAATACGAGTTGTATAGCCACGTTTTGCGGCAATAATCATTGGATATGGCCACTCATACACAGTCTTGTTCCATTCAGCAACAACATCATTATAGTGTTCACGAGCAGCGGTAATTTCACGTTGGGTGTAACTATTTTGTTGCATTGCATCAGCAAGCTCTTGGTGAGCTCTGAGATCTGGATAATTTTCCATCGCCACATTAATCTTGTTACCAACGGTTTCAAGAGCTTTGTTAGCTTCGGTAAAGTTGTCAGCACCACCCGCTCTTAAACGAGCAATCTCGGTAAAGGTTGATTTATCAAGATCAATACCTTTTTCAACGAGTTTAGCTGCATTTTGAAGGATAACAACACGTTGTTCCATGTAGTTATCAATTTGAGAAGCAGCTTGTTGAAGCTTTTGTTGAAGTTGGCTAAGTCTCTTACCAGCATTCACTCTTGCAAGAAGAATGAATGGAATTGGAATGATAAAGAGGCAAAGGAAGATTTCAAAAAATTTGGAACCCCAGCCGACTTTAATTGGAAGTTGTTTGTCAATGACATTAATGTCTCGTCCAGCTTCGTTTACTGGACCAGTTAATTCGTCTAATTCATTAGCCATCGTTAATTCTCCTTCTTCGCCATAAGCGATTTTAGACTATTTATATCTACATTCAGCCCTGATTTTAATGCAATCAAGCCCCTCATGTAAATAGTGTTTTGATTTCCAAGTGAACGGAACGTTAATTCGTCTCCACCAACGTTGGCGACTTGGATGTCACCTTCTCCGCTAACTGGGAGGTATTCGTACCAGGTGACCGGTACGCCGTGCATACGTCCATCACCACCGAGCTTCATGATAATTTCCGTGTGCGGAATTCTGGTGTATGAATTTGCTATGACGTGCACTTGATCCGCACCAGCTTTATCACCACTATACGCGGTATGGTAGATGATGTCTGTTACTCCATCTGGATGGGCGAAATTCTTTGGATTATAACGGTTTGTTAACATCTCGTGTTCAAATGGAGTTATCCGTGATTTGACGGTGTTTTTGTATATATAATCTTGGGATTTTAATTGTTGATATAAAGGAATTGAAAGTAATGGAGCGAAGTCAAAGAAGACTGCTTTAAAGTAGTAATCACAGAAGTCGATAAAGCGTGTTCTTACCTTTTCATAATCGTATCCACGGAAGTCAATGATATCCATGAAAATCGATCTACCTCTCATATGCATTGACTCAATGATGTTGATGTATTTGTCTTTCTTCATGTAGAAGTCATCACCGAATCCTTCACTGGAGAAAAGAAGATCAATCATCGCTCGTTGAGCAAGTGGAGTAAAAAGTAATCGATATTCCACTTCATTATTACGGTCAAGACCACCAAAGCTTAATTCAAACAATGGATTACCAAGCGGAGTGTAATTAGTATTCTTTTTCGCGAGTTTAAGTAAATCGTCTTCGTGATGACGAACGTATTTCTCACGTTCTCTTTCATTCATCCCTCTCATGGAACTTGGCCCACGAGTGAATGTTAAATGAGGTGCAGCTTCGTTTGCGTACACTAAATATGTTTCTTGAGAATACTCCGGCATTGGTTTAGTCACGGTCGCGGTTAATGTTTGTGTTACAGGCATGTTATAAGAACCATTCTTGGTTTGTACGCGACGTGTGTATGTAATAACGATTGACCCCGTATAAGTATGTGGAACCATCGTACATACCTTGTCTTTGAAAAAGACAAACGGATTACCTAAAATACTTCCAGTTTGTAAATTAAGAACAGAACGATTCTCCGGAGAAGAACCCCACATTCCATACTTTTTGACAAGCATTTCATATTTCGTGATATCAAAATTGCGGTCCATTTGAATTAATGGAACGCTAGCTTGGAACAAACGTGCTGGAATGTCATCATTAAATAACGCATTTAGTTTTGCCATCTGCGCCCAGGCTTTAGCCGTGAGTTCTTCGACTTCCTTATTCAGTTTCTGGATCGCGAGTTTTAGTCTCTGTTTACGCGGTTTGAATACGTAGATAAAAAGAAAGATACCAATGATGACGATGCAAAGAACACCAAAAAGCAAAGCTAACCACACCATGTTGTTTAATTTGTGGTTGAGTTTCTCGGCTTCAGCTTGTTTCTTATAGATTGTTTTACAGGTCGCTTGGTTTTCTTCGATATTGACTTCACCTTTGGTGGTTAAATCATCCATAAACTTGACAACACGTTCATGGTGTTCTTCTTTTAAACCAAGCTTATAGAGTCTAGAAGGCTCTAATAGATCCTGTGGATTCATACTTAAATGTTATACCGATTATATTTAAATATAAATAAGAAATATAAAAATAAAAGAGAGCCACAACGTGACTCTCTATAAGTAAATAAATAATTATTAGAAGAAACGACCAATGATATCTTTTGAAGCGGCACAAGTATCTTCCATGTCGCCGAATGAGATAATTTCACCAGCATAGAAGGTGTTCTTTGTTCCTTGGAGTGCTTCAAGTTTATCGTACCATCCATCAGCATAGTCCTTCGAAGAAACGTGTGGACAATAGTAAACTTCTTGAGCATAGAGTTTCTCTTTAATTGGGAATCCGACTTTCTTCATGTCTTCATCCATTGTTTTCATCACGACATCATAATCAACATCTTTTGAACCGGTGTGATTTGCTAAAGCGTAAACCGTAGCTGGACAATCGCGGTCAAGACATTGCCATCTGTTGTAATAAACCATCGCATGTCCGAGTTTTTCTGGAACCATGTTTTCGACAAGATAACCGGAAATATTCGGTGATTTTCCTTCTTCAAAGGTAGCAATGTAATCACAATATCTTTCGTGAATAATTTTCGAGAAGAGTTCTTTTTCTTCCTCGGTTGCATCAGCGTATTTAGCAAAGTAATCAAGTGGTGTTGTGACGATTAACTTATCAAATTCTTCTTTTGTAAGTTTTCCATCTTTTCCTTTAATTGTGACGATAACTTTGCCTTCTGGACGTTCAACTTTAACAACTTCAGTTTCAAGAATGGCTGGATGTAACAATTTATCGTTTACATGAACGTAAATTTGTTGGGTTCCATCTTGCCATGTCCATAATTTCATGTTGACGAATTCTAATGCAGTTGTCACGTCAAGATATTTCATGACCAAGGCAGCTGGGATTTCATCAAAGAAACCATATCCGAACGATGTAAATGGAGCAATCCAAATGCGTTGAACTTCTTCAACTCCATTGAGCTTACAAAATTCAGCAAATGGAAGTGCTAAATCTTTAAGATTTGGGTTTGAACCTTTAATGTAATTTGGGAAGGAGTTTTCCTTTGTTGCACCGCAATAACCATCAACTCCTTTAGAAATACCGAAGTATTCACCTTTAGCAACACCAAGATGTCCATAGCAGTCATATCCAACATATTTGGTCTGCATTAATTTATTTAATTTCTTCATTTGCTTTTTGAGTTTGAGCAAACCTTTAAGTTTCTTAAAGGAGAAATTAACCTTTGGTTCAAATGGGTGATCTACTTCACCAGTAGTTTTGCGGAACTCACGGCGCATATTTGGTTCGCCAGGTTTAAAATCTGGCCCTTTGTGGTAATAACCACCAAATTCTTCCATTTCACTTACCGCATGATAAGTAATAGCACCCATAATTGCGCCTGTTTCGAAACTCTTTTCTTCTTCAACGCCATTATGTCTGACTTTAATTTTTGGTGACCAGCATTTTCCGCCGACCTTATTTAACTTTTCATAGATTTGATAATTCTTGTATCCTTTTTTCTCAAGGTACATCGCGCATGAAAGTCCAGCTGGACCAGCGCCAATAATACAAATTCTTTGGTCAAGTTTTTCCATTTTAATTTTTTTGATAAACCTTCCTTATTTATTTTTGAGTTTTTTTCTTATTAATAAAATATAAAACAATCGCAATTGCTCCCCAGAAGAGTAATCCGGCACCGAAAGTCCATAAAGAAATCCAAATATCTAAAGGAATTTCAAAACCCAAAAATCCTTCTCCTTTAGCAGCACTGGCAATACAGTCAATGAGCCACATTAATGTTGCAGCCCCATAAGTAATTGGAAGAATTTCTAAATGTAATTCCTTCTTGTTTCGGCAAAAATACCAGGCAATTCCTGAGCAAATAGTTAATCCTAGAGCGACTAAGAAATACATATTATTTCTCTGCTTGAACTAATTTTTTCTTACGATTCTTGGACCATCTGGCAATGAAAATGCCGGCAAACCATGCTGCGACAAGAATGAGTAACATTCCAACCCCAACAGTGCCCATTTCCGTGAGCATTTCTGAAACAGCTTCAGGCCCTTCTGTGGCTTTGGTTAGCCACGGGAACTTGTAAGTAATTTCATCGTGGAAAGCATGTTCTCCAGCGAGCAAGATGGCGCCACCCCAAAGCGTTAATTCGAGGTAACCAAGTTTTTTGGAGTTAATAAATTTTTCTTCGATTTCGACTTCTGGTTTTTTCTTTTCATTATGTCGAACAATGTGTTTTGCTGCGCCAACCCCAATGGCGGCAGCAGTTGTTACTAAGAAACAAGCCATAAAAACCTCCTTCCTAACTATATAACTTTAATTTCTTTAATCATAAAGTCCCTACCTGAAACAAGGTATGTATGATTTGAATGACAATACGGACATTCTTTTGCATACTTTGTTGTTGGATAAGTTTTTTTACAATCTTGACAGTAGCTAATAGCTTGGATTGTGATGTAGTTTAATTCGCAATCCTTCATTAGCTCATTCTTTTTGCACATCCAATCAAAAGCGTCTAAGAAGTAGTTTTTGACTACTCCCGAGACTTCGCCGACTTCAACAGTCACTGATTTAACTTTTGTAACATGGTGTTCTTTAGCAAGCTTCTCAACTTGTTTGACAACTTCCATGACGATTGATAATTCGTGCATTTTATGCGTTATCCTGATTAATTGCGTTTCCAGTATGTGGAGCAGTTTTCTTTGTTACTTTATATTGCTTCTTCCAAGCACGACGTTTCTTTCTCATCTCACGTGCCTCTTTAGAGCCAGCATGGAAGACAATCTTAACTGCACGTTTTGAAGCATATCCAAGAAGTCCGGTTACTTTCTTTTCCGCACGTCTCATATTAGAGTGCTTTGGATGATCGCGGACTAAGTGAATTGCATCAAAGTGACACTTGGTTGTACAAATACCACAGCCGATACATTTATTTGGATCAACATAGGCAGCACCACAAGACAAACATCGAGATGTTTCAATCTTAACTTGTTCTTCAGTTAAGGTCTTGTGAGCATCTCTAAATGAGTTCTTGTAATCAACCTTTTCATCCATTCCAGCTTCTTGACGTCCTGCTTCATCATAACCTGGCAAGGAAATGTCTTCTTTATTTAAAGCAACAAAGTGACGTTTGTTAAAGCCAATGGTTTGATGTGCGTATGGACGAGCACGTCGAGCAAGTGATTCGGCTGCTTTATGTCCAGCAGCAATCGCGTTAATAACAAATGATGGACCAGTGTAGACATCACCTCCGACGAAGATGTCTTCATCAGCGGTTTGATATGTTTCCTTATCGGCAATTGGATAATTTCCATGCCAGAATGTAACCTTACTTCCTTCAAGGAGTTTACCCCATTCAATTGCTTGACCAATCGCAAAGACAACTTTATCAGCTGGAACTTCTTTGATTTGGTTTTCATCATAAGATGGAGCAAATTTGTGGTTTTCATCAAAGACAGAAACACACTTTTTAAAGACAACAGCGACAACTTCGCCTTTTTCGTTAACTTTAATTTCCTTTGGTCCCCATCCATTGTTGATAGAAACATTTTCTTCAAGTGCTTCTGCAACTTCTTGCTTGGATGCTGGCATCTCTTCTCTAGATTCAAGCGAGAACATTTCTACACTCTTAGCATCGAGTCGATGTGCAGTACGTGCGCAGTCGATTGCAACGTTACCGCCACCGATAACAACAACGCGTCCTTTGAATGGTTCAAGTTTACCTAACGCATGGCGTAAATATTCAACAGCAATCTCTGTTCCTTTAGCGTTTTCACCAGCAATTCCTGGTTTTCTTCCGCCTTGGCAGCCAATTGCGATATAGAATGCTTTGTATCCTTGTTTCTTGAGTTCTTCAATAGTAACGTCTTCTCCAACGTTGACTCCGCACTTGATTTCTACACCGAGTTTTCGAAGGACATCAATTTCGCTATCGATAACATCTTTTTCGAGTTTGTAAGATGGAATTCCATAGGTCATCATACCACCTGGTTTTTCATTCTTTTCAAACACTGTTGGTGTAAAGCCCATTTCAGCTAAATAGTAAGCAGCAGATAATCCGGCTGGACCACCACCGATAATTGCGATCTTTTCGTCAAACTTACCATATGTGGAAGCGACGATTTTTTCTGGAACATAACGTTCAGAATCTTTTCTTTCAAGGTCAGCAAGGAATTTCTTCACAGCGTCAATGCTTACTGGAGCATCAATCTTTCCACGTGTACAAGCTTCCTCACATTTTTTATTACAAACACGACCACAAACTGCTGGGAATGGGTTTTGTGTTTTAATTAAAGCTAAAGCTTCGCGATATCTTCCTTCCTTAGCCATTTGTAAATAGCCCTGAACTGGAACGTGGGCTGGGCAAGCAACCTTACAAGGTGCGGTACCAGTTTCCCATGTATCTGTTTTACGGATAGTATCACGATAGTTTTCATCCCACGCGTATTTACCCCAACGAACTTTATCAGGTAAAACAGCATGTTTATAAGTCATTGGTTTACCATCTGCTTTGCAGAGTTTTTGACCAAGCTTAACAGCACCAGCAGGACAATTTGAAACACATTGTCCGCAAGCGACACATTTTTCTTTTGTAACATTAGCGGTATAAGCGCTTCTCTCAAGGTTAGGTGTATTAAAGAGTAATGCCGTACGTAAAGCGTTACAAATTTTCACGTCACAGTTACAAATATCAAAGATCTTGTTTTCGCCATCAATATTTGTGATTTGGTGAACAAATCCGTTCTTTTCTGCTTGCTCAAAGATTTCAAGCGCTCTTTCTTTGGTAATAAAGTGAGCACGTCCGGTTTCAACAGCGTAGTCAGCCATATCACCAAATTGAATGCACCAATCATCGACATCGTCAATACATCCATCACCAAGCATATTTCTTGAAGCACGGCATGAGCAAATACCGGCAGCAATGTGGCCTTCGTATTTCTTCATCCAATGAGAAATATGTTCGACATCAAGTGATTTTTGTTCGTGTTCAATCGCTTTTTCAACAGGTATAACGTGCATACCAACACCACCACCGCCAGGTGGAAGCATTTCAGTAATTCCTGCTAATGGAATAAATGTCATTCTTTCAAAGAAAGAAGCTACAGCAGGATTCTTGGCAATACGATCAACTGTTGAGTTCATTAATTCAGCACTTCCAGGAACGAAATATGAAAGCATATAACGTTTTACCTTTGGTGCGTCTTTAATTGGGTGATCCCAAGCATAATTATCACCATAGTCGTATTCAATAATACCGATGACGCTCATGTCATCTAATAATTTTTGAAAACGAACCGGATCATCCTTGTACTTTGGATTCATTTTTAGAAGTTCTTCAAAAACGTAATGTTTTCTTTGTTTCATTTTAAGAAGAGCATCAATCATCTCTTCTGTGAGAACTTCTCTTAGACCCCAGTACTCTGGGTCTGTGGTTTTCATTCCGAGTAATTTATGAGGAACAACGTCTGTAATCTTACGGCAAAGCTTTATAAGCTTCTTTTCATAAGAATAGCCTTGTTCACCATCATACTTGGACTTAACCTTTTGATTTTGTTCTGGCATTACTTTTTCCTCCAGTTTTGAATTTTATCAACAAAGTATTTTGCTACTTCAGTGATTCCAGTTCCTTTTAACGCACTAATTGGAATAATTGTTGCGTTTTGGTTGCGAAACTTAATCGTATCGCAACACTTTTCGATATCGAAATTAAAATACGACAAAGTATCGATTTTATTGATCATTACTAAGTCGCATTTTTCAAAAATTAATGGATATTTGAGTGGTTTATCGTCGCCTTCTGGCACAGAAAGAATCATTACATCAAGACATGCTCCAGTATCAATTTCAGCTGGGCAGACTAAATTTCCAACATTCTCTAAAAAGACAAGATCGAGATCGGAGATATCAATTCCATCTAATCCTGATTTAGTCATACCAGCATCAAGGTGGCACATTCCTGAAGTATGGATTTGAATTGATTTAACGCCAGTCTCCTTAGCAACATTAATTGCATCAACGTCGCTATCAATATCAGCTTCCATCACTCCAATGCGAAACGTTTTCTTTAGCTCATTGATTAATTTAATCAATGTAGTTGTCTTTCCTGCGCCAGGCGAAGACATTACATTCACTAAAAAAACGTTCTTGTCATGCAAATATTGACGCAGAAGGTCCGCTTCTAAGTCATTATCAGCATAAGCCGAACGATTCACAATAATAGTTTTAACTTTATCCATAGGATACGTTAAATATTTTACATTAATTAGTTGTGTAATACTAACTTAAAATTATGATATGATAATCAGGAAAGAGATAATTTATGGATTTTAGAACAATATCTGTTAAAGAAAACATCCTTATTGAAAACAATAAAAAAGCTGAGGATTTGCGCAAAAATCTCCTGCAAAAACGCATTTTTTTCATTAATGTTATGGCCTCTCCTGGCGCAGGAAAAACAACTCTTTTAACTGCAGTTATTAACCAATTAAAAAGTAAATATAAAATTGGTGTTATGGAGGCTGATATTGATGGAGATGTCGATGCTGAACGTATCGCTAAAAATACCGGAGTGCGTGCCATTCAAGTACATACATCAGGTGCGTGCCACCTTACCGCACAAATGGTCGAAGACGCGATTAAAGAGTTTGGAGTTGATGATTTAAATTTGCTAATTCTTGAAAACGTTGGCAATCTTGTTTGCCCAGCCGAATTTGATACTGGCTCACACTTGAATATAATGCTTTTATCAGTTCCAGAAGGACACGACAAACCATTAAAGTATCCATTAATGTTTGAAATCTCAGACATTGCTGTCATTACCAAACTAGATACACTTCCAGTTTTTAATTTTGATATCGAACTTTGTAAAGAATATATTCACCGCCGCAACAAAAATGCTGAAATATTTGCTGTCTCAGCATTAAAAAATGGAGGCGTCGATGAGGTCGTTAAAGCAATCAAAAAGAAGATCGAAACTACGATCAAATAATTACCAAGAAAAACAAAAAAAGAACCGCAAATCGCGGTTCTTTTGATAGTAAAGTCGAATTATTTAACAAATTCAACGATGACGACTTGGGCGTTATCTCCCTTACGGACACCGGCTTTAATTGCGCGGGTGTATCCACCATTACGAGAGGCATAACGGGTAGCAAGTTCGCCAAAGACTTTGGCAAGAGCTTCTTTGCTCTTAAGCACGCTAGCAGCTTGTCTACGAGCGTGGAGATCACCTCGTTTACCTAAGGTAACAAGGTGGTCGGCCATAGATTTGAGTTCCTTAACCATGCCAGAAGTCACTGAGACTCTTTCAAACTCAACTAATTGAGTAGCGAGAGTACGTAATTTGTTTTCATGTTTCGATTTGGTATATCCAGCTTTAAAGCGGACACCGGCTTTACCGTGGACGTTTTTTCTTCCTTGAGCGGCCATTTAATGTTCCTCCTTATTCTGGAATGTAATCACGGAAGGATAAACCGTTTTCAGCAAGTTTATCTTTCACTTCTTTAAGTGATTTCTTACCGAGGTTACGAACTTTCATCATTTCTTCCTCGGTCTTTTGGGTGAGTTCTGCAACTGTTGAGATCGCGGCTCTCTTTAAGCAGTTATAGCTACGAACAGAGAGATCGAGTTCCTCAATTGGCATATTCTCGAATTTGTTTTCTTGAACCACCACTTCTTCTTTGAGCATGTTCATTTCTTCAACAGCTTTTTCAAGATTGACGAATGGTTGAAGGTTCACAATGAGCATTTCTGCTGCAAGAGCAATCGCTCTTTGTGGAGTAATACTTCCATCAGTCCAAACTTCAAGTGTAAGCTTATCGAAGTTAGAATCGTGTCCAACACGGGTTGGTTCAACAGCGTAGGAGCAGCGAACAATTGGAGAATAGTTCGAGTCTGTAGCAATATAGCCAAGACTTGTTGTTCCAAGCTCGCGAGCTTTACGGTTATCAATCTTATTGCCAGCGCTTGTAACGTAACCACGTCCGTTACGGGCATAAAGATGCATATTTAAGCTTCCGCCTTCGGCGACATGAGCAATCACAAGATCTGGATTAATGCATGTCACAAGTGCTGGAAGTTCGATGTCTTTCGCTGTGACAACAGCTGGTCCTTTCACTTCAAGTTTAATGACTTTGACTTCGTTTTCATCATCATCAATCTTTAAGACGAGGTCTTTTAAGTTTAAGATGATGCCGGTGACGTCTTCTTCAACTCCTTTTAATGAAGAGAATTCATGACGAACTCCTTCGATTTCCACAGCGTAAATAGAAGCACCTGGAAGAGAAGAAAGAAGAATACGGCGTAAGGAGTTACCGATTGTTAATCCATAACCTCTTTCAAGAGGTTCGATAATGAATTTACCATAGTTATCCTTTTCATCAATTTGAGCAACCTTGAAGGCTGTTTTTTCAAATGGTTTAGCAAGGTTTGACATATTTGGTTCCTCCTAATATTAGCCACGTGGGCGTTTTGGTGGACGGCAGCCATTGTGTGGGACTGGTGTCTTATCAGTGATGGATAAGACTTGAAGTCCGGCTGCGCCTAAGGCGCGGATGGCGCCTTCACGTCCTGGGCCTGGACCCTTGACGTCAACGTCAATTTGGCGTAAACCTTGGTCATAAGCAACCTTAGCGGCAGCTTCGCCAGCGAGTTGGGCGGCAAATGGAGTGGATTTCTTCGCTCCTTTGAAACCTAACGCACCTGCACTAGACCAAGCAATGACGTTACCTTGATCATCAGAGATGGTGACAATGGTGTTATTGAAGGTGCTGTGAATGTGTGCAACACCTTTGGTATAAGCACGTTTAATTTTTCTTTTACGTGCAGTTGTTTTTGTTGCCATACTAGTTCACTCCTTTCATTAACCTTGGGTCGCGACTTTCTTATTCGCGATTGTTTTACGTTTTCCCTTACGGGTACGAGCGTTTGTACGTGTACGTTGTCCACGGACTGGAAGACCCTTACGGTGTCTCATGCCACGGTAGCAACCGATTTCACCTAAACGCTTAATGTTTAAGGCCACTTCACGACGGAGATCACCTTCAACTTTGTATTTAGCAATCTCGTTACGAATGGCACCGAGTTGAGCCTCGGTTAAGTTTTTGACGCGAATGTCTTCATCAACTTTCGCATCACGACAAATCTTTTGAGCGGTTGTGCGACCAATACCATAAATATAGGTGATGGAAACGACAACGCGCTTATCATTTGGAATATCTACACCAACGATACGTGCCATAAATTCATTTTCCTCCTATATTATTAGCCTTGGCGTTGTTTGTGTTTTGGGTTTTCACAAATCACCATGACTTTTCCGTGTCTTTTAATAACACGGCATTTTTCGCACATTGGCTTGACGGAAGGTCTGACTTTCATAATTAATTTTTCCTCCTGTAGTCAATACTACATGCAATTTTTGAACAGTATTTAGACACTAGTTCTTGTGTCGAAATGTGATTCGCCCGCGTGTTAAATCGTATGGGGACATTTCTACTGTAACTCTATCGCCTGGTAAAATGCGGATGTAGTTCATGCGGATTTTACCAGAAACGTGGGCGAGAATTACGATCCCGTTTTCGAGTTGCACTCTGAACATCGTTCCTGGGAGTGTCTCGATGACTGTGGCTTCTACTTCAATGACGCCATCTTTTGCCATATCAACTATTTCCTCCTTAAACTTTCGTTAGGATTTCATATCCATCTTTGGTAATCACGATGGAATTTTCATAGTGACAAGAGAGTTTCCCGTCACGAGTTTT
>CAMGZN010000004.1 GCA_946183335.1 uncultured Caryophanales bacterium
ATTATTACATCAAACCTTTAAGCCGGAGTTCTTAAATCGTATCGATGAAATCGTCTACTTCTCTCCATTATCTAAAGAGACTCAATCTAAGATTGTTGATAAGATGCTCAACAACCTCAATGAGAGATTAAAAGAATCTTATTATTCGTTTGAATTTTCTAACGCTTTAAAGAGTTGGATCCTTGAAAGTGCCTATTCACCAACCTATGGTGCTAGACCAATTAAGAGATTCATCCAAAATAAAGTGGAGACCATTATCGCGAATAAGATTATTTCTGAGGAGGTTGACACCAAACACAAATACTTAGTTGATTATAACGGTCAAGAAGTTATCGTCAAACAAGTTTAATCTTAGGGAAGCCACCCTTCGGGTGGTTTTCTTTTTTATCATCAAATTCTTTTTTATGGGACAATTGTATCAAAATGGTTAATCATTCCATTAAAAGATTAATTCAGTTTAGGCTGAAATTTTCTTTAATTCTTGGAAGATGAAACCATATTAAGAAGAGTGATGTCTTTGGAATTTTTAATTCCCTTGGTTTAGGCATTTTCACTTTCATTACTGGTTCAGGTTTATTTGGTGGATATTATCTTTTTGCCGCATTCTTCCGCTTTTTAATTATTGTTCTTCAATGGATTAGAGTTCGAAAGAAAGACGACCCAGTAAAGAAGTTTAAAAAAGAAAGACGACTTTGTCGTTTTGCTGGATTGATCTTTATTTTAGTTAACTTTTCTTGTTCAGCGGCCTTTATTGCTACGACAATGAAAACACCTTCTCAGCTATTTATTGACCACCCATGGTTAATCTTTATCTATGTCGTCTATGCTTTATACAAGGTTGCTAATGGTTTTGTAATCGTACAAAAAACAAGACTTTCATGGTCACCATACCGAGAAATCTTTGCAAATATCTCGTTTTTTGAATGTTTAATCACATTAATTAGTGTCGAATCGCTTGTCTTTGGTGTCTTCGATTATTTTGATCACAATACTGAAGTCCTGATTGCTAGTTTATCTGTATTCGTAATTACGATAATGACTTTGATGTTAGCTATAAAAATGGTGAAATCGCGCCGAATACCAAACTTAATGCAATAAAAAAGAGCCTATGGCTCTTATTTTTTTAATATATCTTTAATACATTCTTCTAACTGACTAATCACAATATCATATTCTCCGGTGTACCACGGATCATCAATTTCATCAATTTGCGGTGTGTATCGGCTAATTGGATAAATAATCTTTTTATGATCGTCTAGTAGATAATTTAAGTAATTCAAATTATTCCTGTCCATGTAATAAATTTCATCGGCCCATTCATAATCATCTTGAGTTATTTGTTGAGCTTTGTGATAAGCAAATTCAATTCCATGACGAAATAACGCCTTTTTCATTGGAGGATAAATATCGTTGCCAATTTCTTCTCGAGAAGTTGCACGAGAAATAACCGTAATTTGTTGGATATTTTGTTCTTTTAACGTCTGTTTTGCAATGAATTCTGCCGCAACAGAACGACAAATATTTCCATGACAGACAAAAATAATTTTTCGCATATTTGTATTAAATAAAAATATTCGAGTTTTAGCAAGAAATACCAGCAATTTTCGGTTCTTTTTACATTAATGTAATATTGTCTATTCTTTAAAGAAAGATAAATAGATTTTTGTTTGAAGAATATTTGATATAATAAGCACGAAAGGAAAGGTACTAAATGAAAAAATATTTGGTTAGCTGCATTGCTATCTTAACATTCGGCTTAATGTTTGCCTGGTTAGCTCTTGCTTTCACAAAAGTTGACATGGGTGCTCTTGGCTCTAGCTCGTCAAGTGGTTATGACATTCTTAAAGCTGGAACTTCCGAATATGCTTCTAGCGCATCAAATGCACGTTATGTGTTTATGCTCTTAGCAATCATCTTCGGTGGCGTTTCATTCTTAGCCGCTTGTGCTGCTGGACTTAAAGCTGCTGGTTATCTCAAAGTCAAATTAGACCTCAATATGGTTGTTGTTTGCTTACTTTGCTTCACAGCTTTACTCGCTGTCGTCTCCGTTATCTGCGGATTCTGCATTGAAGTCCCAGAAGCAATGAAAGACTACGTTAAGATTGGCGCTGGAGTCATTCTCTTCCCACTTATGGCCGTTTTAGGTGCTGTGGCAGCGTTTGTCTTCAGAAAAGCTAAATAATAATTTAGTTTATTTACCCCCATTGGCTCACCTCGTGTGGGCCTTTTTCTTTTAAATATTCCAATAAAATAAAAATATTATTTTGTATATAATTATGGTTGAACATGGAACGCCTACAGTTTTTACTCGCTAAACTGCAAAACCACGAACTTGACTATTTTGATGAGTTTTATGATCTAACCCACCGAAAAGTCTACTTCATGGCCTATTCTCTTTTAAGAGATGAAGCTAGTGCTGAAGACATCACCCAAGATGTCTATATGAAGTTACTGGAGAAGCCTAAGAGAATTAAACTTGATGGAAATATCACCAGTTACCTCATTGAGATGAGTAAAAACATTACGCTCAATTATTTAAAGAAAGAACAGCGTAGTAGCGTCGAGTACGTTGAAGAAATTAGTGGTGAAGATGATCCAGATATTACGGATCTAAAAGACACTGAGGTCTTCCAACTCATGAAGAAGAAACTCAATGATAAAGAGTTTACAATCATCATTCTTCATGTTGTTAACGACTTAAAACATGACGAAATATCAAAATTATTGAATATTCCATTAGGAACAGTCACCTGGACCTACAATAACGCGATTAAGAAACTAACGAAAGGAGGAAAGAAAGATGAATGAAATTGAAAAGAAAATTCAAGAAGCTGGTCAATTACACCCAATCTCTAAAAGTAGTGACCAAATTTTAGAAGCTTTCCAAAAGAAACATCCTCACCGTGTCCAAAAAAGATTTATCTTTATCCCGGCTTTAACAACCCTCCTTGCCTCGGCTTGTGCCGTTGGCGTGATCTTCGCCCTTAATCCACGTCCAATCCATTTAGAGGGACAGACAAGTGGATTAAATGATGGTTCAACTGTTTTAACTTCTCTAGCTAGTGACCTATCGATTCACTACTATGTTCAACCAAAATTAGACGCCAAGAACAAAGTTCTTTGCGCAGCTTTAACTCAACCAGAATTCAATCAAATCGCCGCGGATATCGAAGATGCTTATCATTCCTATGCTTACTATGAAGCACATAAGGAAGGATTTAACTACACCTTTGATTCTACACGCTTCAAATTTGATGATACGAACTATAAATATCAACTTAGTGTGAATAACACGACTGTTTATCTTAAAGATAACATCTCAGAGATTTCTAAACGAGGAACATATGAAGGTTTAATTCAAATCGATGATAATTATTATGCTTGTGAAATTGAATCCAAGGTTTCCCGTAACAATGTCTCCACAACATTTAAATATCGTATTAATAACTATTTTTACACCCTCTCTCACGAAGTCTTAAACCAAAAGACTCGTATTGAGCATCAAGTCTTTATTGATGAAGAACTCTGTTTCTCAAATTACATTGATATCTCTTATAACAATAACAAGTTTACTTGTTCCATCCAAAACGATGATCAAATCACCGAATTAAAGAAGGAAAGAAACTTTTCCAAGAAATCGAGTGAAGATGTCATTAACGTTGACTATGTCAAACGTAGTGAATCAAGCAATGTTCATTATGAGAACATTAAGCTCAAAGTGAGCACAACCAAAGCTCGTTTCCACACCTACTCCTATGATGGAGTGGAAGATGTTGTTCTTTAATCCAATAAATTAGCAAACATTAAATGTATATTTATTGAAACCGAATAAGTTTCTTAAAGGACCGCTAAAAATAAACCTGTTCAACCTCGCGGTCCTTTTTTCTTGCTTTTAGCTTAAGAAAAGCAAAAAATATTAACGCTATGGAAGAGACCAAACAAAGTTTCGGTAAACAAGTTAAAGAATTATTCATTACGTCCCTTAATGGTATGGCGTATGGTCTTTTTACCACACTCATCATTGGAACAATTATCGCTACAATTGGTGGATTCTTTAAAGACGCCTCCAGTGGCTTTGGACAATTCATGTTTGATATCTTAGGAAACGGTAGCAATGGTCTTTCCTATGTCTTACAAGTCTTAACAGGTGCCGGAATTGGCGTTGGTATGGCAATCGCGATGAAGCTAACACCTCTACAAACAGTCGTTTTAGGCGCAGTTGGACAAGTAGCAGCATATTTCTCCTTAACAACCAAATTCGTCACAGTAGCGGGTCATCCATACGCGAATATGATGAAGATTGGTGATCCTCTCACCATCTACTTTGTTTGTTTAGGCGTTGTTTTGTTATTTAAATACCTTCTAAAGAAGAAAACCAGCGCAGATATTATTTTAGTTCCGCTTGCTGGAGCCTTAGCTGGTTTACTTCTTTCACTAGGACTGCGTTATCCATTAATCTATGTTACTTATGCGATGCAGTGGTTAGTTAATAGTGGAACAAACGCTGCTCCATTCTTTATGGGAATTATTGTAGCAGTGCTTATGGGCATGGCTCTGACCGCGCCAATTAGTAGTGCTGCTATAGCAGCAATGATCTTCCTCCTTCCAGAAGGAATGAGTGTTGCCGCGGCTCTAGCCGATCCAAATTATGCAGGACTTGTTATTGCTAGTGGTGCCGCTGTTGTTGGCTGCTCCACACAAATGGTTGGCTTTGCTATCCAGTCTAGAAGAGATAATAAATTAAGTATGGTGTTTTCTATTGGAATTGGAACTAGCATGCTTCAATTTAAAAATATTGTTCGTAAACCTATTGTCTGGGTTCCAACAATTGTGGCCTCAGCTATCCTTGGTCCAATCGCAACATGTGCTCTGAAAATCTATTGTTTAGGCAGTGCTGCTGGAATGGGTACCGCTGGTCTAGTTGGACAAATTGGGACCATTGCTTCAATGGGTGTAAGTGCATGGCAAACATGGGTAGGAATCTTTGTTTTAGAAATTGCTGCTCCGCTTGCTTTAGTCTTTGGTCTTGATCTTTTATTCCGCAAATTAGGCTGGATAAAAGACGGCGATTTAAAAGTATAAAAAAGGCCAGTTTTGCTGGTCATTTTTGAAAATTATCCAGGAATTGCTGGATTTTTTTTTATGCGTATGTCCAGGAGTGAACTCCGACAGAACCAATACCAAAATTGTAGTTTTGACTGCCTTTAAAAGTAAGAGCGTTTAATCGAAACTCGAAGTATGATACATTCTCAATATTTGAACCAGTTACATAAATTTGAACTTCAGTAGTTTTCAATGTAATTGTTTCTCGTTCGACGGTTTTTGTAAGGTTGGAAATATAGTTTCCACTTGCGTCATAAAAGAAGAGGTAGGCAGTTGGAACGTTTTTGTCTGGTGTCCCTCCAGCGGTGTTTACTTGTGAAATACCGAGTCGAATTTCAAGTTTTGCTCCAGTGTGGTGGAACCGTGGCGTTCTAAAACCTTTAAATTTTTGATCCATCTTTAAACCACCAGCTTCATTGGCATAGAACTTTGGAGTGGTTAAGTTTTCCCCGTAGATATGAGCCCAGTCATCTGTTGGAAAGTCATATCTCAAATCGTTATTCCACCAATCTTCGGTTGAAGTAGATGTTGTGATCTCAATTGGCGTGTTTGTTGGTGGGTCGAAAATAACATAATTATTTGGTAACGTTCCGCTTTGAGATGTGGAGGTTGATGTGGTTATTGATGATAATGATGAAGTTTTGCTAGCGGTTGTTGGAAAATAACTTGTTCCAGTTGTTGGAGAAACGTTAGAAATACTTGTTACAACGCTTGTTGGATTATTACTGCTTTGATCGGTAATTGATGTTTCTGTTTGAATAGAACTAACGTTTTCAGATGTAACTTCATCATTAGATGAAGAACGCTTTGATTTCTTACTAGTTGATGTACAACCAGAAATAACTAGTAACGCTACAAGAATAGGCAAAATCTTTTTCATAATATCTATTATAGTTCACGTTATTAATTAATAAAGTGAATTGATTAAAATACGAACCTGCTTTAAAATTAGGTTCTATGGAACAAACTGAAAAGAAACAAAAAAATAAATTCCATATCTTTAAACATCATCTTCATAATGAGGAGAACGATATTAAGTATCGTGGCCCTTTATCGTACCGACATCTTCGTATTATTGCATGGGTTTGCATGATGTTTATGGCGCTTTCGACAGTCTTTTCTGTGTTTGCCAAAATTAATCATTCTGATTCTTTGTCAGTCACATCAAGTGTTTTCCAAACAATTGGACAACTTGCGCTTCCATTATTCTTAATTGCGAACTTCTCATTTATAATGAGACATCGTAATAATTTAAGAAAACTAATTGTCTTTTATGGCTTAGTTGCTCTTGGAATGATGGCCGTTGCTTATCTATTTGTGTTTAGATATTGCTTCTCCATTTTGACACACTATAACTGGGATAATTTTGAATTTGTTGAGGATCTACTTAGTGGCGTTCTCAATATGTATATGAACAAGTTCATCTTTTTGAATGTGTTTATTGATTTGTTCCTTTGTTCACTTTGTTTTGCGTTCTTAACATACAAACCAAAGAAATACTTCCAAGGAAAGAAGATCATTATTTTCCGTTTATTTGTTATCTTCCCAATTATTTATGAATTTGGTTGTGTTTACCTCAAATTGCACGTAATTACCACGGATGAATTTATGATTCCATGGTACATTTTCCCATTATTAACAACCAAACCACCAATGTTATTATTAGGATTTTTAATCCTAACAATTATCATCGCTATCCGTAAAGAAGTTTATTTAAAGAAGAATAATTGTGGTGAAGACAAGTATGAAAAGTTCTTAGCTACAAATGCCAATTCTTTACAGTTTTCATTAATGACAATGGCTGTTCTTCTTTTCGCCGTTATTGTTGACGTTATTGTCTTCGTTATCGTGAGCAGTCATATTTCTGATGTTAAAGGATATGATTATGAAGAAGTAGCTTCATTTGTTGGTAAGAGTGGCCTTGGTCAAACAATTCCAGTTTTACTGATTTTCCCATTAATTTTCTTATTCTCATACTCTAAAGAGTATACAGATAAAATGATTGACAAAATTATTCCAGCTGGCGGTGTCGCACTTTGTGTCTACGCAGTTGTTGAATCACTTGTCCAGTTCATTAGCACATTATAGAGGTTAAGCACTGATGTATAACAACAATGGTTTTGGTCCAGATTTAGGTGATTTAGCCTTTTATATTGCTTTAGGCAATCAAGCTCAAATTCGTCGTATGCAACGCGAAGAAGAGGAAGAAGCTGAAGAAGAGCGCAAACCTCGTATTTCTGAGGCCAATCGTCTTAAAATTAAAGAAATCTCTCGCGATGTTGAAAATAACCTTCGCGGAATTGAAGCCGAAGAAAAGATTCATTCCTACCTCAATCCAGGTCCATTTGCGAAAGTTCCGCACTTTGAATTAAAGAATGTTTTCCTTGTTGATTGCAATGAAATGTCTCATGAGATTGATTTCATAGAAATCAGAGAAACAGGAATCTTTTGTATTGAAGTGAAAAACTGGGCCGGAGATATTCGAGGAGGAAGACAAGATAAATATTGGAGTGCGAACGGAAACACTAGACGCAATCCATGTTTCCAAAACGACACACACATCCGTGCTATTCATGATATTATCGGTAAAAAGCCTCATATTACTTCAGTAATAGTTATGGCGCAGAATAATGCCAGACCACTTAATATTGATGGCGTAATTAACCTAAATGATTTCAGATCGTTTATGTCATCGTTTACTGAAAAAATAATCTCTTTAGATGAGATGAATCGAATTTACTCTCTTCTAGTAAATGCGCGAGTTAAAATGACTCGACAGCAGCATGTCGAGAACATCAAAAAATATGGAAAATAAAAGAGAGACTTATCTCTCTTTTTAATGTTTCATCTTTCCGTATAGGAATAGAACTATTTGAATTGGAATTCCGAGTAAGAAGATTGTCCAAACACGATCACTAAGGAACTGGATAAAGCTTGCTGCTAGGATGGACCAAAGGAGTGCAGCACTAAATCCATAATAAAGTGATTTCTTATGGAAATAGCGGTGGTTAGCAAATGTTAACATTAAAAATGTTATTGGGACACTCCAGATAAACGACATCCAAAGTCCATTGTCAAACTTGATCAAAGACCAAACATAGATAATTGTGGCGATCATCCAAACAACAGTAGTCATCAAAGCAGTAATGATAATCTTGTTGTAATGGTCACGCGCAGTTTCTTTTTTATATTTCTTTTTATTTTCTTGTGTGGCTTCATGCGTGAGGTAGTCTAAAGAGACCCCATAGAACTCACAAAGCTCGTTTAAAGTAACGATATCTGGGAGCGTTTCTCCCTTCTCCCATTTGGAGATAGATTTGTCGGAATAATTGAATTTTTCAGCCAATTCAAGTTGCGTTAATTTGGCTTCTTTTCTTAGTTCAGCGAGGTTCTCACCAATAATTTCTCGAATATTTTTCATGAACTAATAATAGAACGGGTTTGTAGAATTTGCAACAAGAATTATAAATTCTAATTTTACGAGAATAGGCAAAAACGCTCTATTTTTGTGAGAACATAGTTCTATTTATAAGGTATACAAACAATAGGGTTATCTTTACATTGACATAATTTAATATTATGGTCGGTCGTTTAGGTCGAAGGAAATGCTAAACAAGTAGGAAAATGAAAAAATTACTGCTCACTTACATCCTTACAATTGGGATCTGTGCTGGGGCTGGTATTGGAACAGGTATCATCCTCAAAAAGACAATTGGCCCAATTGACGAAATGTACCCACCAGGATTCGATCCCGCTGAGTTCTCACCGGATATTGAAGCCATCATGAAAAAGTATGACGGATTATCCAACAAAACATATGATGGAGCAAAAAGCTTCACAGATGCAGAACTCGTGAACATTGCTCAAGAGAAATATAAAAGTTGTGAAAACTGTTATAACTTCTCCGTTGGTGATGCTCACACCATCGTTACTCAGGCTGTTCGTAACGCCCAAGTGAAAAACGGGAATGAGTACTTCATGGACCAAATCTCCCTCTCGTCCATGGTTTCACTCGCCAAGCGTACCTATCAACATGGTGCGGATGGCAATGTGGAAGTGCACGATGGAAAAGCGCTCACTTCCGAAACGGCGACATACCCTGCAACTCCAACGGCAACATACACGCCTGAGGAGTACCACAAACTACATGGCATGAGCCCAAACGAAATGTTCATTTATATTATCTCGGACCAAACAGTCCTCGATAGTACCCGCACAACTAATGGAGATGATGTTGTGATTAAGATGAACTTAAACCCAAATCTCTCAACGTATTGGTATAAATACCAAATGGTTGACTTATCTGGGTTAGCGAATCTTCCCCCATTCTCTGAGGTAAAACTAACTTATACGTTGAGTAAAGATTTAGTTCTCAAACATATCTCAGTGGATGAAACATTAACCGCGACGAAGGATGGTATCCCAGTCCCGGCTAAGACCCAGGATATACTCGAACTCTACTACTACGCTGATACTTACTACAAGATTCCAGCGATAGATGAACCGTTCGACTTCTCGATAAAGGAGGCTTAAATATGAAACCAAAAATGAAAAAAGCCCTTAAACGTGCAGCCATTATTGGTACAGGCGTACTCGCGTTCGCTGGTACATTTATCGGTGGCTACATGGTTACCCCGAATCGTACTAAGTACATCGATGTCTCTGTTGAAGAAAGTGAACCAACAGCCTTTGGACAATTTGTTGAGAAAATTACTAAAGACATCGGTTTAACCGAGGACAATGACAGCGCAGATAAATTTTTATCTGCATCTTTTGATGACTTAAAGATTAAATACAAGAAAGGTGACAACACATTTGAGAATGTTGTTGCTCTTGATGGAGGAGTTGACTTTAGAATGTCTGCGATTTCCTTTACTGGAATCGAATTCAATGTCGACGCTACTGCTACTTACAATGGTAAACAACTTCCATTAACCTTAGGTCACTTCCATCACGATATTTACTTTGGCTTAAAAGACATGAAGTTAAAATTCACTGAATTTAATTCCAAGAAGCTAATCGATGAATACTGGTATGCATTTGCTTTATATGCCAATTTAGATTTACCACAAATGCTTGAAGGCTTAGGTGAACTCATTGGCGAAAAAGTTGTTCCAATGATTGAAGGACTTCTTAATGGATCCGAAGAAGAAGCACCAGCAGATGCCAAAGGCATTGAAGATGTTGATGCCGGAGGATTTGATTTCTCTAGCTTATTAGCTAATGGACCAAAAGAGGAGCAAAATCCAGTGACAAAAGATTGGACTTTCACTCTTGGTGAAGAAACAGATGACATTTGTATCAAAGTTATTTCTGATGAAAAGTTCACTCTAAAGAGAGTTGAATTAGTTAAACTCGCGATGTCTGGTATCTCAGTCAGTGGTGCAATCAACGCAAACTTAAAAGACTACGATGATTTCGTCTCTCCAGCCGCTAGTAACGATTACATTGAAGTTTTCAACTATTCTGGTATTACCCACAAACTTTTAACTATGTTAAAGGAAGATGGAAATCACCAAAAAGCTGGATTCGAATTTGCTTTCGATCTTGATAATGTTGAAAACGCGAACACACCAATTGATATTGCTCGCGTGGAAGGTTCAATGAACGTCGACTTCGATCAACTTCTTGACTTAAGTCAATACCAAGTTGGCGCAGCTAAGAACAACAACCAACAACAAGCCGAAGAACAATCTTCTCTTGCTGACACTCTTAAAAAAGTTGGATTTAACTTCCAAGTCGACTTAATTGGCCAAAACAATATTGAATATGCTAACTTAGACCTTAGCTTTGCTAACGGTTCTGGTTACCTTCGCTTTAACGAACAAGAAGACGATAAAGCGGTCATGAAGCTTAAAATGGACACCGAAACATTTAACCGTATCATGGACAAAGTCCCAGATGTTGTTGAATCTGCTGGTGGTGACACTTCTACACAATCCGTTTCGAAGTTAACTGATTTCTTAACCGATGATTTAGCTTCTGCAGTTGAAAAAGGAGATTATTCCTTTATTCTTGATATTCTTGAAACATTCGAAAACGATGAGAATGGAATCCGTTTAGGATTAAACCTTTCCCAACTCGGAATCGGTGAAAACGCTCGTGTTGACGTCGAACTTCTTAATGATGCTCGTTATCCAAACTTCAACGATCTTTTAACCGATCCAAATAAGACTGACGAAGAAAAAGAAGCAGCATTCAATTTAATTGATACTTATACCAATGCTTCTGGATTCTCCATCAATGCCAGTAATATTTCCTTTGGCAATTATCTTGCTAATATTACTGCCGGAACAAGTGAATTCAAGAATGTTGAATTAGGCAACGTCAATTCTTATCAATCCGTCAAATTCATTCCAGACATCATTGATCAAATGTCTGATTTCACGAGAGAAAAACAAACTGGCTTCCATCTAAATGGAAGTATGAAGGATTCTAATGGTTTAGGTGTTTCCTTCTCTGGACGCGGCCAATTAGATAATAATGACGAAGTCAAAGAAGGTTATGGAACACTTCATTTTGATGAATACAAATACAAATCCAACAAAGTTTGGGCGACACATGATGTTGCCGTAAACGTTACTAACCTTGCCAGTAACATTGACAAGGCTTACGACAATGACGGAAACTTAATTTCCCAAACCAACAACAACAGAGCCTTATTTGTTTATGGTGACCCAAGTGGCAGCGAAAACGTTAAAGGACAACTTAAACTTCAAACATTTAGTGATATCGTCGATATCTTCTCCACATTCTTAGACGAATATGGAAGCGATCCAAAATTCACTAAATTCCTTGCTCCAATCACCGAAATGCTCGGTTTTGGTGCTTTAGGTGACATTATTAACTCGAAAGACTATGTGAAACTTGCTAGTAATGAACTTCTTAAAGAAGTTTCTGTGATTAATAATGGACAAACCATAAGAATTGTCATTTCGAAAGTGATGCTTAATTTACCAAGCGATATTACTTTAGACATTGGCTTAAAAGGTGATTATGACTCAGAGAACCAAGGATTACATTCCCTTGACATTGTCAACTTTGCCTTAGGCAGTGGAGATGGTGCTAAACTCCTCAATATGCACTTCGAACTTGATGATTATGACGAGAACTATCACAACATGATCAACAAGAACGATACATTTATGGACCTTAACGGTATTAAAGTCTTATTAGACTTAGGTATTAACACAACTAAGGTTAACCTCTATCACTTATCCGCTAGTGCACACGTCACAACCGTTTTAGGTATTGACATTGAAATTAGCGGTATTAACTTCTACGTCTATACTGACGGAAAGACCGCTAAAGTCTATGGTAAGATTGATTCAATCCCAACCATCGTTTGGGTCACGCAAGATGTTAACGACGAAGTGTTCACTGGTGAAAAAGTCATGTCCTGTGAATTCTCCTTTGAAACATTTAACGATGATGTCCATAATGACGTCGCCGGTATGTTTAACATCCGTCGTAGCTTAGATGATGATGGCACAGAGGTTGAAACAACTTGGAAGTGGCCATTCTTCATCAACCATGAATACACTGACCATAAGTTCTATCACTATAGAAGTGATAGTGCCAACTTCATGGATGATATCGTCAACTACTTAATGGGTGGCGTGATTGGTTTAAATAGCACAACCATGAACACAATTGTTGGTTCTTCCTCAAGTTCTTCAAGTAGCGAAAAAGAACCAGGTAATTTCACCAATACATTTACCGATACTGGATTCGCATTAACCGAAAAAGGTTCAGGAATGAGTAAGGTTTACACCATTAAACTTGGCCTTAACCTTAATGAATTAACTGGTATTTCAGCATTGAAAGAACTCGAAGCCACAATTGATTCTAAGCGTATTGCTTATACTCATAACGGCAAGGATTCCACACTTGATATCCTTGGTTCATTGTCCGCTACATTGAGAATTAATTTCTTAGTTGATGTGAACCTGAGGTTTAATGCTTCTGTTAAAGAAGCTCAATTTGAACCAGCTGCTGCGTTAAGCCGCTGGAACACACTTGGCCAACCAGGCCTCACTGACTTAAGTGGAAATGTTAATGGTATTGCTATTAGTGCAACTGAAAATTCACAATACTACAACAATGCAACAAATCCATACATTTACACTATCCGTGAATACAAGAGTTAATTGAAGAATGAGAAAGCAAGTTTTCTTCTGGTTATCAATCGCGTTCTTCACTTCCTTTGTCCTTTGGACAATCTTAGTGAAAACTGTTGATGTAGATGTTTGTTATAACGGCAGTAAGCTTGGCTTTTATCATCTCAATTATAAGTTTGGTGATCTGGTCACCGAATTCGGAAAATACGAATTTATGCGTACTGTCTCTGACATCCTTCTATATGTATCCTTTGGATACGTTGGAATTCTTGTCATTGTCGGAGTGATCCAGATCATCAAATATAAATCTTTAAAAAAGATTAATCCGATTTTCTACTTCCTTGCTGGAGCATATGTTCTCGTTGTCATCCTTTATGGATTCTTCGAGCTTGTGCATGTTAATTACGCTCCTGATAGCTTGGCAGAGAATTTGAAGGCAAGCTATCCATCAACACATGTTTTTGTTGGTGGATGCTTCTTCCTCCTTAATAGTTATGTTCTTCTCAAGTTTTTATGGGTGAAAGATAATTTGTTTAAAACATTAATTCATCTTTCCACAGTGATTCTCACATGTTTATTAGTTCTGACCAGACTTTTAGCAGTGAAACACTGGCTCACCGATATAATCGGTTCTGTGATTCTCATGCTTGCGGTCTATTTCCTCTTTATTGGAATGTGCCGTTGGCTAATTCCGACCGAGGTCAAAGATGAGTACATTGAACTTAAGGAAGAGGAATAACTACCAAAACCAATTAAAGGGCTCTACGGAGCCTTTTTATTATGTTTTTATTGATATCAATCAAAGATTGTACTAATCTAATTTTGTTTTTAATGAAAGGAAAATAAAATGAACGAAAAGAATAAAACATTACTTAGCGGTATCTTCTGTATTGTCCTGGGTGTTTTAATCGCGATTTTCGGCGGTCAAACTGTCCTTGATATATACTTTGGTATCGTCTCATTAGTTTCTGGTCTTTGCTTAATCGCTTATGGTGTTTACGCAATGAGCAAGAAACAACCAGTTCCTTCAAGTTCTTTAATCCTTGGAAGCGTCTTAACAGCGGTTGGTGTGACCTTATTCACTGACTTTTTATCCATCGATTTTTTGGTCAATTTCTTAGTTATCGTTGTTCTTGGCGCAGGTGTTGGAATTCTTGTTTATGGAATCTATCTTTTAAGCAAGAAAGAGACCACTCCAGGACTCATGAATTTAGTGCTTGGTTTAGTGGCAATTGTGGTCGCAGTTCTCTACATTGCTGTTGCTGATTTCCGTAATATTTTCTGGATCATTGTCGGTGTCCTTATCGCTGTTTATGGTCTTGTTGAATTCATCTACGGCATCAAAGAAGTTAAAGGCAAAAAATAATTAGGTTTTGTAGTAAAATTACCAGCAAATCCTGGTTAAGTTAAAGAAAAAACCGCATCGCGTTGATGCGGTTTTTCTTCTTTCAATTTCTAATTATTTAGCTTCCTTTTTGCCAAGGAAAGCAAGGGCTGCCATGCAACAGATAAGTGCGCCAGCAACGATGAGTAGAACTGCCGTCGCGGTAAGTGTACCGTTTGGGGTAATTTTTTCAACAGCTTTCGATGGAGCTAAAAGAACGAAGACGCCAGCAGCAATGAAGGCTGCTCCGTCAACTGGAAGAACAAATTTGCGGAACTTTGTTGGCAGTAAGCAAACGACTAATAAAGCGGCTGCTGCAACAAAGCAAATAAAACTCACAAGAGCAAAGACATTACTTCCACGTTCAAAGACGAGTTGGTAATAGTTTCCGAAATTTGAATCATCGATACGTGTCGCAACGGTTTGGGCAGAGATGCCAAAAGCGATTGAGACAAGAACGACACAAACTAGAGAGAGAATTGGGACTAAAATTTTGCGCATAATTTTAATAATCCTTTCTAAGAAAGCACGTAAATTATATTTAAATCGACCATTCTTTGCAACATATTTACAATATATTGCCAAATTTGTTCGCTTTTCATACAATAAATATCGCTGAGGTAGAATTATGCAATTAGTTATTCTTGCTGCTGGAATGGGATCTCGTTTCGGCGGATTAAAACAGATGGAAAAAATGGACGAATACGGCAATTTTTTGCTTGATTATTCTGTTCATGACGCAAAGCTTGCCGGATTTAATTCAGTGATCTTTGTCATTAAACATTCATTTTATGAAGAATTCCGAAACACGATCGGGAAACGTGTTGAAAAAATTATTGAAACACACTATGCGTTCCAAGAAATGGACGATCTTCCAGAAGGATTCAAAGTTCCAGAAGGAAGAGAAAAACCATGGGGAACCGCTCATGCAATTTACGCTGCCCGCGAATTGATCAATGAAGACTTCATTATCATTAACGGGGACGACTATTATGGACAAAAAACGTATCAAGTCGCCGCTGATTATCTAAGAAGTCTCAAAGGTGATGAGGTGGGACAATACGTAAATGTTGCATTCCAAGTTGCTAATACTATGACCGAAAACGGATCCGTTAAACGTGGTGTCTGCTTTTATGATAAAGATTTATATCTCACCAAAATGGTTGAATCGTCTGTTCAAAGAAACGAAAAAGGACAAGTCGAATGCACTCCACTTGATGGAAGTCCATCCTTCATTGTTCCAGATGACCAACTCGTCTCGATGAACTTGTTTGCTTTTAGCAAAGATCTGATGTCTCATCTCAAATCTCGTTTCCCAGCCTGGCTTAAAGAACACGGAGAAACAATGAAAGACGAATGGCTCATCCCAACAGTTGTCTCGGAACTTGTTGAAGAAGGAAAAGCTAGTCTGAAACTTCTCTCCACTCCAGATGTCTGGTTTGGTGTGACATATAAGGAAGACAAAGAATTTGTCGTCTCTTCTTTAAAAAAACTCGTGGAGAAAGGTTTATACAAAAAAGGTCTCTATTAATAAATAATAGTTGCATCTTACTTTGTATTTGTTATTATAATGTTGCTCACTTAGGTGAGTAACTCTTGTTGTTAAGAGTGCCAATCGGCACTCTTTAATTTATTAAAGTGGTCGATGATGAATATTGAAAAAAGCGTATTAGAACTAATCAAGGGGCCAATTCTTGCTTTGGGTTATAGCGATGTTGCTGTGACTTATAAGAAAGAAATGGGAACGTTTTATTTACGCGTGATGATTGATAAGGAAGAAGTGATCTCCCTTGAAGAAATCATCGCCGTGAACGATCTAGTTAGTCCACTTCTCGACAAGGCTGATCTAATTCAAAATGAATATGTCTTGGATGTGACTTCGTTTGGAGCGGAAAAGCCAATCAAGGTTGAGAACTTAGAAAAATACGTCGGAAAATATATTCATCTTCACCTCTCACATCCATACAAGGGTGAAAACATTCTTGAAGGAGATCTCGATGAAGTTAACTCTGACATCGTGAAACTCTCCTTCAGAGTGAAAACGCGTCTGGTCAAAGTCGAAATCCCACGCCAGGATATCGATGATGCTCGACTTGCGATTAAATTTTAATTTAATGCATTTGTTATAAAGGAGAATAAACAATGGATGCAACAAAATTCTTAGAAGCTCTCGATGAACTCGAAGCCCAAAAGGGAATCTCAAAACAATCAATTATTGAGGCCCTCAAAGAATCACTCCGTAAAGCCTATGCGAAACAATTAGGGGGTGGTGATGATGCGGATATTCGTGTGGAAATCACCGAAGATCCAGCCGCAATCAAAATGGAACTCGTCAAGAAAGTCGTTAAAGATGTCGAAGATGACTACCTTGAAATTTCCGAAGAAGATGCGAAGAAATTAAATAAGAAACTCAAAGCAGGTGACGAATATCACGAGGAAGTTAACGTAGATGAACTCAAACGTTTAACTGCGTTAATCGTCAAATCTGTCTTGAGACAGAAACTTGCTGAAGCCGAAAAACTTGCTTTATATGAATCTCACAAGGACAAAGTCGGTGAGATGATTACAGGTGTTGTCGAAAAATGTGATGACCGTGGAGCTATTGTTAACATTGGACGTACATCAATGTATCTTTCTCGTCGTGAACTTATTGGAGACGAAATGTTCAATATTGGTGATCCAATTCGCTTATATGTGAGCCAAGTTTCAACATCCGAAAAAGGACCAATGGTTCGTGTCTCACGTAGTGATGCTGGTTATTTACGTCGTTTATTTGAAGAAGAAGTTTCCGAAATCTATAACGGAACTGTCATCATCAAAAACCTCGTTCGTGAAGCTGGTATTCGTAGTAAAGTTGCTGTCTACAGCAACGACCCAAATGTTGACTGTGTTGGCGCTTGTATTGGTGTCAATGGTTCAGCCATTCAAAAAATCGTCGCTCAACTTGGCAATAGTCGTGATAAAGAAAAGATCGACATCATTTCTTATTCTCCAAATGATGCCCTCTTCATTATCGACGCCTTACGCCCAGCGAGCGTTGTCGCGATTCATTTAGATGAAGAAAATAAACAAGCCATTGCGATTGTCCCAGAAGGACAACTCTCATTAGCTATTGGCCGTAAAGGTGCTAATGCTCGTTTAGCCTGTAAACTTACTGGTTGGAACATCGACATCAAAGAAGAACACGAAATGGCTGATCTTGGAGTTGAATTCAAAACTCTTGATAAGATTAACGAAGAAGAAAAAGTTCGTGCTCAAAAGGAAAAATACGAAAAGTATCTCGCTCAAGTCAAAGCCTCTCGTCAACAAGAAGCTGCCCTTGAAACTGGTAATGAAAAAGCCAAGCCAAGACAAATTCTTGACGAAGAAGTTGCTCCAGAAAAAGAAGTTGAACAACCAAAGGTTGTTGAACCAGTTAAAGAACCAGAAGAAGTTAAAGAAACAGTGGTTCGTACCACAACTACTCTTGAATCCTTAGAAGCCGCGCTTGATAAGGAACAAAAGAAAGAAGCTTTCAAAGCCACACAAAAGACAAGTAAACGTCCACGTAAGATTACCGAAGACGAAGTTGAACATGAAAAGGCTGAAGAAGCTAAACCAGTGAAGAAAGAACCACAAATGTCTATTTACACTGAAGAAGAATTGGCTCGTATGGAAGAGGAAGAAGAATTCTTCGAAGATGATTACTCTGACGAAGATGAAGAAATCGATTACGACGAATACGACCAATACTATGACGATGACGATAAATAATATCGTTTAGTCACTGGAAAGGAGGAAGTTAGATATGGCCAAAAAAGATTTTCGTAAAAGCAATATCCCAACATCTCAAAACCAAAAAGAACAAGCTAACCGTGTTAATAATGGTGTGTTTGTTTTCACTCGTTCCATGAACGTTGCTGAACTTGCGAAAGAACTCGGCATCAATGTGAACGAAATTATTAAATTTCTTTTCTTAGAAAAGAAAATGATGGTTACGATTAACCAAAATTTAGACGATGATACCATTGGATTAATCTGTTTACAATTTGGTTTCGACTTCAAGAAAGAAAAGATTGTTTCTGAAGAACAATTTGAAGAAGTGGAAATCGTTGATAAACCAGAAGATCTTCTCCCACGTCCAGCGGTAGTCACGATTATGGGTCACGTCGACCATGGTAAAACAACCTTAATCGATGCGATTCGTTCCTCACACCTTGTTGATAGCGAGGTTGGTGGAATTTCCCAGGCCATTGGTGCTTACCAAAAAGAGATCAATGGTCAAAAGATTACCTTCCTTGACACTCCGGGTCACGAAGCCTTTACCACGATGAGAAGTCGTGGTGCAGCAGTCACTGACATTGTTGTCCTAGTTGTCGCCGCCGATGACGGAGTCATGCCTCAAACAATTGAGGCCATTGACCATGCTAAAGCTGCTGGAGTCCCAATTATTGTCGCAATCAATAAGATTGATAAGGAAGGCGCTGATCCAAGCCGCATTAAGACAGAATTAATGTCTTATGACATTATTGCTGAAGAATACGGTGGAAGTAACATTTGTTGTGAAATCTCTGCGAAGAAGAATATTGGCATTAAGGAACTCCTTGAATCAATTCTTTTAGTCGCGGAAATGCAAGAACTTAAAGCTAACCCAAATCGCTATGCGATTGGTACTGTTATTGAAGCTAACCTTGATAAAGGTGAAGGTCCAAAGGCAACTCTTCTAGTTCAAAACGGAACATTATCCTTCCAAGACTATGTTGTCGTTGGTACAGCATATGGGAAAATTCGTCGAATGACGAATGAATATAAGAAAATTCTTAAGGAAGCTAAACCATCCACACCAGTTGTTGTTATTGGTTTAAGCGAAGTTCCAAATGCTGGCGATAAGTTCATGGCCTTTCCAACGGAAAAGCAAGCCCGTGAAATCGCGGAAAAGCGCGCTTTAATTAAGAAGCAAAATGAACAAGGTGCTCAAGCCGCAGCTACACTTGAAAAACTTTACAGCAAGATTACTGAAAGCAATGGTGAAGTCCAAGAAGTAAATATTGTTCTTAAAGCCGATACCACAGGTTCAGCCGAAGCTGTTAAAGCGTCCTTAGATAAACTTAGTAATGAGCAAGTTCATATTAACGTCATTCACTCTAGCGCAGGTGCGATTACTAATAATGACATTATGCTTGCTAGTGCATCACATGCGATTATCTATGGATTTAACGTTCGTCCAACCGCGATGGTCCAAGCCAAAGCCGAAGAAGAAGGTGTGGAAATTCGATTACATCGAATCATCTATGCTTTAACTGAGGAAATGGAAGCTGCCATCAAAGGTATGTATAAGAAAGAGCAAGTCGAAAAAGTCATTGGACAAGCTGAAGTTCGCTCTTTAATTAAGATTTCAAAAGTTGGTACTGTTGCCGGTTCATATGTCACAAGTGGTGTTATTAAAGCCGGTTGTAGTGTCCGTGTCCTTCGTGACGGCGTGATTGTCTATGAGGGAAAATTAAATTCTCTTAAGAGATTTAAAGATGACGCTCGTGAAGTTAAAGAAGGTTTCGAATGTGGTATGACTATCGAAAACTTTAACGATATTAAAGAAAACGATGTCATTGAAGCATACGAAATGGTGGAGAAAGAATAATGGCTGATCGTACACAACGTATTCAATCAATCATTGGAAAGAATATTTCCGAAATCATCCAGTTTGAACTGAAGAACCCAAGAATTGGTTTTTGCACAGTTAGTGAAGTCTGGGTGAGTAGTGATTTTTCATACGCTCGTGTTTATGTCACTTTCTTAGGAGCAAAATATCCAAAACAAAATCTAGAAGAACTTAACAAAACTCGTGGTTATGTTCGTTCTTCTTTGGCGAAGAAAATTGATATTCGTAAGACTCCAGAAATCACCTTTTATCTAGACGAAACATATGAAAAAATGAACCGGCTTGATGAGGTGTTAAAAAAGGAGTCCGAACAACTCCAAAAAATGAAGAAATAATTCTTCTATTTCAAATATTTAATAAGTCCGCCTTGGCGGGCTTTTTTATATCCTAAAGTTTTGTAGAATTCAGTGTGATTTGATTTCTCTAAAATGACTGATTCGGCTAGATCAAAATGCTCTAGAGTTGACTCGAGATATTTGATGATATTTTCGCGGTTTTTCTTTGATTCTCGAATAAACTCTAAATCACAAATTAACCGAGAATTGCTGGTTATTTTCATTGACAAAACCCCAATAGGTTTGTTTACATGGTAGATAATAAAACGTTCTCGATCGTCATCAAAATTATTGATTTTTAGCTTACTTCTTAGTTGTTGTTCAAGGAGCGAATCTTTGACTGTTAAAACAGGATGAAGCGATAAATCTTTTCGTTCAATTTTGTAGAAGAAATCTTGGTAGTGAAGAACCTCTTTTTCGTGGTTTTCTAGCATTGAGAAAAAGTTCTTTTTTGCCATAGGATATTTAGAGTAAATTCCCTTGAGCATTCTCTTCATTTCAGCTCGCATTGTATTACCGTCATTTGGGCAATGAGATGGGAAGACAGGAATATGTTCTTCTTTGGCACATCTTGTGATTTGATCTTCATGGCAAAGAATCAGTGGACGAATAAATTCGATACCGCTTCTTTCTAAGTACATTTTTGGCTGGAATGTCGCAAAACGACCGCCAAAAATTTGATTCATCATTAGTGTCTCAACCGCGTCATCTCCGTGATGAGCAAATGCAACTTTGTTACATCCAAGTTCATGAGCAACATTATTAATTGCAGCCTTTTTCATTCTTGAACAAATTGAGCATGGAAGATGTGGTGCATCTTTCTGTTGGGTTTTAAGGATTTGATAAACTTCTTTTGAATCGACAACATGTAGTTTTAAACCAAGTGATTCAACAAACTTAACCATCTCTGAAGCATCAAAGCCTGGGAATCCAAGATCAAGAATCGCTGGAATAATTTCAAAATTGACACATTTAAAGTTTTTATATTGATTTAGTGCATATAAAAGAACCATTGAATCTTTTCCGCCGGAAACACCAATCATGATTCGATCTTTTTCGTTAAAAAAAGAGAACTTTTGGTCAGCTTTGCGAATTTGTCCTAAAATGGCTCTTATCGTTTTCATGCTAAATATCATATAATATTTACATTATTTTGAAAATGATTACGGGCGCATTATTAATTAATAAGGAAAAAGGAAAAACATCTCGCCAAGAAGTGAACGCCGTTTCAAAACTTTTAGGCGAGAAGAAAATGGGCCACATTGGTACCCTTGATCCTTTTGCTGATGGGTTACTTATTGTTTTAGCTGGTCGAGCAACAAAAATTGCTCCGTTTATTGAACAACTTGATAAGACTTACTTAGCTAAGCTAAAGCTTGGTCAAAAGACAGATACCGGAGACAAAGATGGTGCAGTAATAGAAGAAAAGGAAATTCCTCAACTAACTCTTCAAACAATTAATAAAAATCTCCGGCAATTTTTGGGTAAATCCCTACAAACCCCACCAAAATACTCCGCTTTGAAGGTTAATGGAGAAAGAGCTTATGCTCTAGCCCGAAAAAATGTTGATTTTGAATTAAAACAACGAGAAATTGAAGTGTTTGAGATAGGATTAGTTAATTTTAACGGATCTGACGAAATTACGTTTATTTGCCGTGTTTCAAAAGGAACATATATTCGTACGTTAGCTGAAGATATTGCTGAAAAACTTGGTTCTGTTGGACACTTAGAAGAATTGACTCGTGTTAAAATCGGTAAATATTTAATTGAAAATAGTGTAAAGGCGGTGGATGTTAAACCAGAAAATCTCATTTCGGTCGAAGAGATGCTGAAAGATTTTCCAAGCATTATCGTCGAAGGTGAAGATGCGAAAAAAGCGAAAAATGGTGTTCCTCTTTGCTTTATAAAGCAAAACGAAAAACTTTTAGTAGTAAAAGACGATGAGGGACCAATCGCGATGTATGAATTAACTAATGCTTCGGTATATCATTGTTTAAGAGGTTTAAGATGAAACTTAAAAGATTTGATTTAAATCATCTTCCAAAAAACGAGAAACCAATCTCGATTATTTTGGGTTATTTTGATGGACTTCATCTTGGACACCAATTTTTAATTGAGCAAGCAAGAAAAACTGCCAGTTTTGATACAGTTTTGGTGACTTTCTCAAAACCAGTATCTTTTGTTTTGAATAAAGAAAAAACACCAGCAATTCTAACATCTTTAGATGACCGTTTTCGCATCGTCTCAAAGATGGGAATTAATGAGTTTTATGTCTTTGAAATTAACGAAGA
>CAMGZN010000005.1 GCA_946183335.1 uncultured Caryophanales bacterium
AATAATTAATTTTCTCAACGCTATTCTTTGAATATCCTGAGGCAACTTCCGAGAAAATTCTTGTTGAAATATTCTCTCGGTTTCCTTGTCTTTAAAATTTACTATCATAAATAATATACCTTTCTTACGTGTATATGTCAAACAGATAGATTTGAGTTTAAAAAAACGCAAATCAAAAATGGATTTGAGGAAACTTTAATGCTGATGAACTGGGCCGCTCGAAGACATTAAAGCGGCTTTCTTAGTTCCAAATTATAGCAAATTATTTTTGAATTTAATTTTTATTCGTGTTTTCCTTATTGAACAACAACTTTATACTTTGACACGAGCCAAAGATAGTAATCACACCAAGTGCAAAGAACATTTACGGTTATTAATCCATAGTAAGTTAATAAAAAGACCTTTTCATTTTATGTTTTAACCACGTCCATTTTTTTATCCTAGCTGGACCGGTATGCATTATCCTCACTGACAGGTACAGGGCAGGAATGTTCCCAGACAATTCAATACGAGTATTGGGAAAGAAAAAGCCCTGAATTCACAAGGCTTCATCATATGCTGGACACACTATTTTATACCGGGAAAACGCGGGGTAGAAATAGGTGAACTATGGTTGTCTCAGGTCAGTTATTCAATTTGGTCTAAAAATCTCCATTTGATCCATAGGTAACTTCGCCATCGCTACACGTAACAGAAACATTACCTGAAGCACCAGTGAAGAAGGTGTATCCACTACCATATTTCTCAGCGCTATTAGCAATAAGAGTTTTAAACTGCTCTTTTGTACCAGAATAGTTAATCACAACTGTCAATCGATAGATGTCCATCTTAAATGTTTCATATCCAAGATATTTTAATGATGCAGGAAGAGTAAAGGTCATAGTTGTATTTCTTACACAAGAAATGGTGTTGAATGCTTTATCGCAAAGATATTCATATCCTTCAGGAACATTAACGGAGATGTCTTTGCTAATAAGAACACCGCCAACTTCCATTGATAAAGGTTGAGATAATCCTAAGATTGGATAATCTGTTCCATCAATGGAAACAATTTCTGGTAGATTAACTGTCGCGTTAGTTGAAAACCAATTACTAGCAATGTTGCTTGCGGCGTATTTGGTAACTGCTAAATCACCATTTTCATCTAGACCGATGTTCATCGTGACTTCACCACCATGAAGGACTTGTTCTTCTGGATAAGAAACCTCTGCATTTTCAATTACTTCACCATTAATAGAAACATTACCATTTTCATCCACCTTAATTGTTTCTCCAGGTTCAATTGGAGGAGGATCAAGGAATGTCCACTTATTTGTGACTCCAGCATTAATTACTTCGACTGGTGAATCGCTTTTATTGAATTGCCAAGAAGCATAACCAAAAGTAATCGATGATAAAACACCGAGAGCAAGAATAGATATTAAGCTAATAAGTCTGATCTTACGATTGAGCATATTTTATTCTTCTTTTTTTTCCTTTTTTGTTGATATTCCTAGTTCTTCTAAACGATGATTCTTAATTTTTTCCCATTTAATAATTGCAATATCGCTGATGACATATATCGCGATAACTGCAATAATGGAATAAATTCCATATCCAGAGCCAAAGAAAAGAATTACTAAGCCAATGTACTTAGTATCTTGACCTTGGTAATGGTATAAGATTTGTTCGCGTTTAACTGACGCATCTTCTCCAGGAGCATTATCTCCCCTAAAAATGAGAGTGCCATCTTCACGCTTACCTATGTATCGGTGTGTGATGATCTTGCCACCACTATTTTTATAACCATAAACATCATAAACATGTAAATCGGAGTCTTTTTGTAAAACGTCAAATCGAACAAAATCACCAACATTGAATTGGTCGTGTTCAATCTTTGTCTCAGCTTCGTTTAAATCAATTAAATATTTTGATGAATATTGGTCAATAAGCTTTTCCTTATAGGCCTCGTTATAATAACCTTCCATTGAATTGGAGGCGATAGCAAGAGATACGTGATTGTTTGTAACGAATTGTCTTCCTTTAATGCGATAAACCCCTGAAACTAACGCAAGAGAGACTAATCCGATACAAACGAGTACTGAGGTGCATTGCATAAAAGCACCCAGCACTCGTTTAGATTTTTTCTTATTATCTTCAACTTCTTTTTTGAATTCGTCATCAAGTTTACCTAAGCTAGATAACTGCTTAGCCGATTTTAAAATCATGCTATAAGCAAAAATAACTAATCCAATAATTAGAGCTGAAAGAATTGCCAAGGTGATAATAATTATTACCACCAAACCAGTCATTTATAACTCTCTATAAATTAGGCAACTGTAGCTGTGTATGTGAAGGTAACTTTTGCACCTTCAAGAGCACTCTTCATCGCGTCAAAATTGGCTTTGGTTGTTGGTTTATTAACCCAAGCAACTGTTGGCAAAGTGTAGGTAGCTTCTTTGACGTTTGCACTTGCTGTAGGTGTTCCTAAAGCGCCACCTGAGAGTGAGATATATGCATCAAATGCACTATCAGCTGCAAATGTAGCTGTTAAGTTAACATCAGAAACATCGCCAGCAGCTTCAGAACCTGTATAAGTTACTGTGAATGATGTTAACCCGTCTGTGACTTCTTCTTCACTGTTTGTATGATCAGAAACAGTCCATCCAAGGAATCCTTGGTCAAGAGTTAAATAGAATGTTTCTTGAGATAATGTGATTTCTCCAACGCTTGCATCTTTGGTGATAGCAACGTTAGCGTTCGCAACTTTGTCTGCACTTTTGTTAAATTGCCAGGCAGCAAAAGCTGTTCCAACTAAAGCTAAAGCGCCCATTGTAGCAACTGCAGAGATCTTACTTGTAATCTTCATAAAATAATACCTCCCAATGAGATTCTTTAGAGTTTGTTGTTGATTCAGGGATTAAGCAAACTCCCCAATAATTTGGGCGTTAAAGTTTTATACCCAAAACACATCAATGTCAATACAAAAAACTTAAAAGTTATTTAGAATAAATAAATATCATATTCTTTCTTAAATTCTTTCTTTTTGTATGCTCTTCTTTCCCTTACGAATGTTGTGCTCAATTAGCACTACATTTTTTAAAAGTGCAATCTTAAAGTGCAAATTGCACTTAAAAAAGAAATACATTAGAAAAGGCCTCTTTAGAGGCCTAATTTTTAAAGATGGGTGGATCTGACCGGGCTCGAACCGGCTACCTCATCGTTGCGAACGATGCGCTCTCCCAGGTGAGCTACAGACCCAGAGCGATATTATTATAATATCAAAGAGACATTATTCAATATCGATTTGTTCTAGTTCGCTACCGATTTCAGCTGGATCGTTTGCTTTAATACCTTCAAACTTCGAAGTGATACGAGAGACTCTTGAATCTAAAGATTCACGAGCTTTTGTTGCGAGTTCAAGACGATTTGATAGTGTTTCCCATTCACGGGCAAACATTTCAAAATCTTTACCAAGTTTCGCGAGATTTTTTGAAATCTCTTGAGCGTTCTTGGCTCGTTCAACTTCAATACGAACCATATTTATAGTTACTAAGATTGCAGGAAGAGTTGAAGGAGATGTAAGAATGACTTTCTTTTCTCTGGCATAATCAACTACTTCTTGTAATTCATGATGAATAAAGGCAAAGACTCCATCGTTTGGAATAAACATTAAAGCCTCAGGAGCAGTTTTGTTTTCAACAATGTATTTATCTTTGATAACCGTGATGTGTTTCTTTACAGCGGCGGCAAAGTCGCGTTTAAGAGATTCTTTTTCTTCTTCAGATTCAGCATCAAATAAACGAGCATAGTCTTGGAATGGGAATTTAGAGTCAATGCAGATCATCTTGTTTGGTTCTGGCATGAAGACCACCGCATCCGCACGAACATCATCTCCGTCCTTAACACGTTTCATGGTGTATTGTTCTTCGTAACATCCAGCGGTATCTCCAAAGACGTTATGGAGAACCATCTGGAGTTGATATTCACCATATTGACCACGTGATTGGTTACCTTCTAAAACAGCTTTCAAAGAGACAACTTCCTTGCCAAGTCCCTCCATTTGTTTTTGGGCGTCATCAATGGCTTGAAGACGCTCACGGACTTGGGCCATGGTTTCGCTTGTTCCCTTAAAACCTTCTTTTAATTTATCGTCAACTTTCTTGTCTAATTGGGTAATTTTTTCTTCCATTTGCTTATTCAGAGCATCAATACGTTTTTGAAGATATTCATTGATTTCTGACTGGAAATGACTGAGGTTTTGCTGGGTTTTTTCGGTATTGTTACCAAATTCTTTGGTTAATTTGTTCATTCCTTCTGAGACAGCTAATTGGATAGTTTTCTCTGTTTGCTTGTCCATCATTTCTAGACGAGCTTTTAGGTCACCAGTTTGTTCGCTGGAGACACCTTTTCTTCCTTTCAAAAGAAGAACTAAAACAACCGCCATTCCAATAAGGAGAATCGCGACTAATGCAATAAGAATAATGACAACTGTATCCGACATAAAAATTACCTCTGACAATATTATATCTTAATTTTTGACATAAATGACAAAAATTTAATTTTCTTGTTCTTTCTTGAGTTCTTCGATCTTTTGCTGAACGGCTTCTTCTTCCTTTAGCTCAGCAAGTTCTTCTTTCGCTTCAGCCTTCTCGTATGTGTTCTCTTTTGGTTTCACATACTTCGCAACAATAATTAAAATCAAAGCAAGCGAAAGAAGAATAATACTAACAATTCCAGTACGACCAATGACGTATTTCACACCATAGGCTTCTTCAGATTTAATAATGACTAAAATAATCGCGCCGACAAGGAACGCTAGACCAAGCAAAGTACTCAAAAAAGTCTTGAAATGATACTCTTTTTGCTTATGTTGCTTCTTTAACCAACGTGATTTTTTGACACAACCAAGTGAGTATTGAAGACCACTTCCCATACACTTAAATGCATCAAAGAAGAGGAACAAAGCCACAATCTGCATAATCAATGCAACGATAACGTCTTTCGAGAAATCAGAGAAGACTCTCGTGAAGTAGTTAGTTAATTCATCAACCATTGCAATTCGTTGACCACCAGCAGCATTTGCGACAGGTGAGTGCATACCAATCGAAATAGTCACAAAAATTAACACCGCTACACCAAACATTAAAACAGCATGGATGAATGCTTTTCCCGGCCTGTCGCTTTTTAATCCTTCAACGACTCTTAAGAAGGCGACGATAATGATACCAAGTAACGCGGCAAGGTTCATAAACGCTAAACCAATGTCATAATGCCAACTTGGATAATAGGCGTACATCATCATTGAGAAAATCGCGACTTGGACACAGACAGAAATCATGTCTTCACCATAGTAGTCGTTCGCGGTAAATAAATTCTTAAGGTTCTTTCCAATGAACTTAAAGAAGCAAAGAATAACACGCACTAGCAAAGCTAATGCTAAAGAAATAACGATAATGCTTCTTACAAGTGAGACGATCGCAACAACTTTATCAAATGTTGCATCTTTAATGTTTTTAAAGAAATCGACAATTTCCTTAACAACGTTATAAACAGTAATTGATTCTCCACCATTAATTTTAACAAGTGGAAGAAAAATACCCATTGCGATAAAAACAAATACCGCCAGGGACGCCATAACAGCGATTACATAAAAAATAGAACGACGATTGTGTGTTTCTGCCATAAATTTATCCTTAATCAAAATTATAAATTTTAATTGATAAGAAAAAAACTATTTTTTCATCTCGTTTTAGATGTTTTCTTAATATAGAATATTAACAAATGGAGAGAAGTATTGCCGTTATCGATATGAAGGCTTTTTATGCCTCTGTTGAATGCCACGACAGGGGTCTAAATCCTTTTACAACCCCTTTAGCAGTCTGTGATCCAACTCGTGGAGATGGAACAATTGTTCTTTCTGTTTCTCCATACTTAAAAACACTCGGTTATCCATCAGTTTGTCGTCGAAGAGATCTTAAAGATGTCCCTGATCTAATTTTGGCAATGCCAAGAATGCAGAAATACATTGAGAAATCTGCCGAAATTCTCTCGGTTGCATTAGATTTCGTTGGAGAAGACGACATTCATGTTTATTCCATCGATGAATTTTTCGTTAATCTTGGTCCGTATCTCAAAATGTATGAATGTACCCCAAAACAATTAACCCAAAAAATTCAAAAAGCGATCTTTGATAAAACTGGTTTAATCACAACCGCTGGTGTCTCATATAATATGTTGCTCGCAAAAGTCGCACTCGACTGTGACGCTAAAAACAAACCACCATATATTTCCGTTTGGACCGAGAAGGATATTAAAAATAAACTCTGGAAAATTACTCCTTTATCAAAAATGTGGGGTATTAACGTTGGTTACGAACGCAAACTAAACAATTTAGGTATCACAACCATCGGGCAACTAGCAAATACTGATAAAGATTTTATGAAAGCCCAGTTTGGTGTGATGGGTGAACAGCTTTGGGAACATGCTAACGGAATTGATAACACAGATTTACGTGAAAAATATGTTCCACGAGAGACTTCTTTATCCATCGGACAGGTTCTAATGAGAGACTATAGTCCAAAAGAAGCTGAATTAATCATTAAAGAAATGAATGACGAGCTCTGTATTCGCTTGCGAGCACAAAAACAGAAAACAAGTTGCATTAGTCTCACTATTTTATACACCGTTACTGAAGGCGGAGGTTTTTCTCACCAATGCAAACTTGATTTCCCAACAGATGATTCCGAAACAATCCTCGAAGATGTTTATCGCTTATATAGAAAATATGTTGGAAATCATAAAGTGAGACGAATTTCGATTAACTTCTCTCATTTAAGTGATGAACAGAGCTTGCAACTCTCTTTATTCGAGGAACCAAGAGACACAATCGCAAGAAGTAATCTTCAAGCTGTCATGGATACTCTCAAATTAAAATATGGAAAAGATATTGTTTTACGTGCTTCTTCTTTATTAGATGAGAGTACAATTAGAGAACGACATCAACAGATAGGTGGGCATAGACGATGAGTGATCGCGGAATGATGAAATGGGCTCCATATAGATCTTTGGTTGAACAAAGTGAATTTTTAGAGCACATGCGATACGAGAAAAACAAAAAAGCTCGTCCGACTCTCACTGAAGATAGGAAAGAAGAGATTAATCGAGTACTACAAAACTACAAAGGTGAGATTGTCGGCATTACTTATTACTCTGACGGTTACACTTATCTACTTAAAACAAAGATTAAACGTATTGATATCGAGAATCAACAACTAATCTTGCCTCAAGGAAAATTAAAATTCCGCGATATTGTGCGAATTGAAAATAGCGAGGTTTTGTAAAGAAAAATCCGCGATTTGCCGCGGATTTTTTAATTTTCAAGTTTAATTAGAAGGCCCAATTTCCATTACGGAAGATTTGCACTTTTTCCCCTTTTCTGGTGTAGCCGGTAATATTGAGGTCTTTGCTTCCAATCATGAAATCGACATGGATTGAGGAGTCATTAAACCCATAATCAATGAGTTCTTTGTGGCTCTTCTTTTCATAGTCTTTCAATAGATGTGTAAAGGCGTGTCCAAGAGCTAAGTGACAAGCAGCGTTCTCATCAAATAAGGTGTTATAGAAGAGAATTCCGGTGTTATTAATTGGGGAATCATACGGGACAAGAGCCACTTCTCCAAGCATAGTTGCACCTTCATCTTGGCTAATCATGTGTTTGAGAAGTTCTTCGCCCTTCTTAGCGTGGACTTCCACCACTTTACCATTTTTAAAGGTGATGGAGAAGTCTTCAATTAACTCTCCGTTATAGGAAAGTGGTTTTGTGGAAACAACTGTTCCTTCGGCTTTGCCCTTCCATGGAGAAGTGAAGCATTCTTCGGTTGGGAGGTTTGGATTAAAGAAACGGTGTGTGCCTTGGGTATATTCACCTCCAGCAGCCCATTTCACGTCTGGCATCAACCAAACCTTAAAGTCGGTTCCGTTGCTGCTCTCATAATGGAGATAATCCAAATCCAACGATGAGAGATATTGAGCATGTTTTTCTAGGTTCTTATTATGTTCTTTCCAATTTTTAATTGGATCGCCATTACATCTGGCGGTCTCAAAAATCTTTTCCCAGAGTTTATCAACGGCTTTTTTGGCTGGAAGTTCTGGGAAAACCTTTTTGGCCCATTCCTTAGATGCAGCCCCAACAATGACCCATTGGTATTTGTTTTCTCTTTCATCACGGAATGGTTTTAAAATTGGATAGACGGCTTGATTGACTTTAACAAGTTTTGCTTGATTAACGCCTTTCATGGCGTCTGGAGAGCTTGATTCAATAAAAATAGCGACTGGAAGAGTCTTGTTAATATATTTTTCTTTCTCTAATTTCCATTCTGGAATATAAGAAAGAGCTTTAACTGAAGCTTTCTTATAATGAGTATTACTAATTTTGTCAGACATCCAATTGACGGTAACATAGTTAGCACCCATCTTATAGCATTGAGCTACAACAAAATTTGCTAGATCTTCTTGATCAACATTTGCATAGAGTTGGACGTCTTGTCCTTTTTGAACATTCGCTCCAACTTTAACAATTAATTCAGCATACTTTTTTAACAGAGATTTCTTCATCGCCATTACCTCGCTTGGCTATTCTAACACAAAACGAGTGAAAAAATAGACTTTTTATAAAATAAATAGATATAATTTTGGTGGGAGATATCAAAATGAAGAAAACATCTTTATTAAATAGCATTTGGCTTTGTATTGAAGCGGCCTTATTAGCGACACTTGGAGTACTCACGATTATCTATGCTAAAAACACCGATGCATGGAATGTGATTGGCTACATTACCGGCGTCCTAATTCTCATTGATGGTTTGCTTCGATTAGGTTTATTTATTCTCACGCGTTCTATTAACGTAAGTAAGATTGATTTATATCGTGGAATCACTGAGGTTACGTTTGGGGTCTTCGTTTTGATTCGTCCAGAGATTGTTGTGACATACTTCACATTATTTATCGCGATCGCTTTAGTGGTTGTCGGACTCGTCTTCTTTATTGAAACAATCATCACGAACGTACGTACATCCGAAAACAAATGGGCTCTAGTGATGTCTTATCTTCTTTCCGCGATTGTGATTGGACTTGGTATCTTTGCGTTGATCTATTATCCATATGACTTATCGAAAGCTGGGGGTACAAACTCAATATCTGTTTTATTAATCGTGATTGGAATCATCTTTGTCATCACTGCGTTTGGCATTGTTATCGCGTTAATTGCGCGTAAGAAAAAAGAAACAAAAGAGACTCAAGTAATCGATATAGAAATTGCTAAACAACGTTCTGAAAAACGAGAGAAAAAATTGAAGAAATAATTGAGAATTGCAGTAAAAAAGCCCTGAACTAGCAGGGCTTTTTAACTTGTCTTAATTAAGCATTAAGTACGCTAATCAAGAGGGCTAAGAACATAAACACCACAATAAATGAGAACGTCAGGATTGTGATGACCTTTTCGGATCCACGTTCTTTTTGTTTCACGAAGATGTTCATTCCGCCACCAGTAATAGCACCGGAAGCACCTTCTGATTTACCACCTTGAAGCAAAGATAAAACAATAATGATTAAGGCGATAACTAAGAAGATAATGTCATACCATTTCATATTGTTTTTCCTTTCAAGCGTTAATATTTTTTCACAATTCAATATATAAAGCAAACGCTTTATTAATTAATTTCGGCTTTCAGTTCGAAAATAATGTCGCGAAGTTCAGCGGCTTTTTCAAACTCATAAGCTTTCGCGGCAGCACGCATATCTGCTTCAAGACGTTTAATTTCACGAGCAATTTCACTTTTTGTGAAATGTCCTTTCTTCTTATCAATTCTTTCGGTTTCTGTTTCGATATTTTTAATCGGAGCACGGATTTCTTTAATAATTGTTTCTGGAACAATACCGTTTTCATCGTTGTATTGTTTTTGAATACTTCGACGACGATTTGTTTCATCAATCGCAACCTTCATCGAATCTGTAATTGTGTCGGCATACATAATGACACGTCCGTTTTTATTACGTGCGGCACGACCAATAATTTGGATGAGTGAACGAGCGGATCTTAAGAATCCTTCTTTATCCGCATCTAAAATTGAAATCAATGAAACTTCTGGAATATCAAGACCTTCACGAAGGAGGTTAATGCCGACTAAAACATCATATTTTCCTTTGCGAAGTTGATAGATAATTTCCGTTCTTTCCAACGTCTTTGTTTCATTGTGCAAATATGCGACTTTTATACCTCTTTCCTTCAAAAACTCCGTCAAATCCTCAGCCATTCTGATAGTTAAGGTAACAATCATTGCCCTTTCATTCTTGGCAATTCTTTGTTTAATTTCATAGATTAAATCATCAATTTGACCAAGAGTTTTTCTCACTTCCACCGCTGGATCAAGAAGACCGGTCGGACGAATAATTTGTTCAACGACCTGATTGTTTGCTTGGCCGAGCTCATAATCGCCCGGTGTTGCAGAAGTACAAATTGTTTGAGGCATTAATGATTCAAATTCTTCAAAGTTAAGTGGTCTATTATCTAAAGCACTTGGAAGTCTAAATCCATACTCAACAAGGGTTTCTTTTCTAGAACGATCTCCGTTATACATTCCACGAACTTGCGGGAAGGTAACGTGGGATTCATCAATAACTAAAAGGAAGTCTTTTGGAAAATAATCCATTAAGCAGAATGGACGTTGACCAGCTGGACGTTGGTCGATATGACGAGAGTAGTTTTCAATACCTGGACACATGCCAAATTCAAGCATGTTTTCCATGTCCATTTTGGTTCTCATCTCTAAACGTTCGGCTTCTAAAAGCTTTCCATTATCTTTGAAATATTTGAGTCTTTCTTCAAGTTCTTTGGAGATTGATTCTGTGGCTCGAGCAATACGCTCATGAGTTGAAGCGTGGTCGTATGCTGGAAAAATTGGATAAGTCTTGTATGACTCTTTTACTTCTCCTGTTAGCATAGAAACTATGCTAATTCTTTCGATTTCATCGCCAAAAGTATCGATTCTTAAAGCTTCCTCTGTTAAATGAGGCGGGCAAATTTCAATGACATCACCACGCACTCTAAATGTACCTGGTTTAAGGTCCATCATGTTTCTTGTGTATTGGGCATCAACGAGTTTTTTAAGGAATCGTTTTCGATCAATTTCTTCACCGACACGAATCTCAAAAACTAATCGACGATATTCATCCGGATCAGTTAATCCATAGATCGACGCAACAGAACCAACAATAATTGTGTCGCTGCGTTCAAGAATAGAGTTAATCGCCGAGGTTCTTAACATCTCGATTTCTTCATTCATCACCGCTGATTTATCAATATAGGTATCGGATTTTGGAAGATAAGCTTCTGGTTGATAGAAATCAAAGTTGGAAACGAAATATTCAACACGGTTATTTGGGAATAATTCTTTAAATTCAGCGTATAGTTGTGCCGCTAAAGTTTTATTATGAACGAGAACAAGTGTTGGTTTTTGGACACGTTCAATGACGTTTGCAATCGTAAAGGTTTTTCCAGTACCAGTCGCGCCCAAAAGAACTTGAAGATGTTTCTTCTCGTTTAAGCCTTTGACGAGACCTTCAATTGCTTGAGGTTGATCACCAGTAGGTTTGAAATTTGATACAATTTTAAACTCGTGTTTTTCCATTACTTTAACTCAGAATTCCTCGATAAAAGTTCAAGATATGCATAGATAAAGTCATCTAATTCGCCGTCCATTACTGCGTCGACATCCGCGGTTGAATAGTCGGTTCGATTATCTTTAACCATTGTGTATGGACAGAAGACATATGAACGAATTTGACTACCCCATTCAATGTCTTTTTGTTCACCAACAATGTTTTGAAGTTGTTTTTGTTTTTCCTCCATCTGGAGTTGATAGAGTTTTGATTTCAGCATTCTCATTGCTGTTTCTTTGTTTGATAACTGCGATCTTTCAACCTGACAAGAAACAACTATTCCAGTTGGAATATGAGAGATTCGAACAGCGGTTTCGACTTTATTAACATTTTGTCCGCCGGCGCCACCGCTTCGGTAAGTATCAACGCGAATATCTTTCTCGTTGATATTAATATCAACGTCGTCATCAAAAATAGGCACAACATTGACTGATGCAAATGATGTATGACGACGTTTGTTCGCATCAAATGGAGAAATACGAACTAATCGGTGGACGCCCTTCTCGGATTTAAGTAATCCATAGGCATCTTTACCACTAATTGATAGAACCATCGATTTGATTCCGGCTTCTTCGCCTGGCTGACAATCTAACACTTGAAATTTCATGTGGTGACGTTCGCACCAACGGACATACATTCTTGAAAGCATGTCGGCCCAATCTTGAGCCTCTGTGCCTCCTGCACCGCTATGAATTTCAAGGGTGACATTGAGATGATCAAACTCGCCTTTAAAGAGTAATTGCTTGCGGAAATCTTTGACGGTTTTGCTTAAATCTCCCAGCAATTCCTCAATAAATGCTCGTAAATCTTCATCATTTTCAGCACACGAAAAGATGAGATTTTTGAGTTCTTTATGATTTTTATTTATCCCGACGTAAGTGTCTCTTTCATACTTTGCGTCGTTATATTCATCGATGACTTTAAGAGCTTTTTTCTGGTCAGACCAAAAGTCATCCTTGTTTTGGATGGCTTCAAGCTCTTCAATCTTTTTATTTAAGAAAGCCAGGTCAAAGAGAGTCACCGAGTCTGTAGACAGTTTCGGTTAGACGATCAAATTCTAACTTTAGTTCTTGCAGCTCTTTCATTATTCCTCTTTGACTTTGTCTTTGGACTCAACGTCCTCGACATCTTCTTTCTTTTCTTCTTGTTTTACCTGAGCAGGTTTCTTAATTTGAACAACAACGTTCAAGAATTTAAACACTGCATCAACGGAGATATGTTCAAGACACTCTCTAAAGAGAGCTTGTCCTTCATTAACATAATCTTGGAGCGGGTTGGTATTTCCGTAACTTCTGAGGTGAATACCTTCACGGAGACGTGCCATAGTGTCGATTTGCTTTGTCCATTCTTGGTCAATAGAGACTAAGGCAATTTCGCGTTCGACATTGTCGGCGATTTCATCACCCCATTGTTTACGTCTCACTAAATAGACATCATAAAGAGCGTCGCCTAAGTCTTGACCAGCGTCTTCGACTGGTGCTTCATCATAAGCTTGTTCCTTAAAGGAACCTTCTGGTAAAAATTGTGGTTCAAGAATTTTCTTGAGTTCTGCACCGCTGACGAGTCCTTCAACAGAATCAGCTGGAACGGCTCTATGGGCTAAAACGAACCCCGCAGTTGTGAAGAATTCTTGAATCATGTCTTGGATATCGTCTGCGAACATGATTTGATCGCGTTTTTCGTAGATAGCCTTACGTTGACGTGAAATAACGTCATCGTAGTCTAATAAGTTTTTACGGATATCGAAGTTTTGACCTTCGATTTGCTTTTGAGCATTGGTGATAACACCACTAAAGATACGGCTCTCAAGTGGTCCTTTTCCTAAAGAAGCGATTCTCTTTTGAATGGATTCGGCAGCGAATCTCTTTAAGAGATCGTCATCGAAGGAAACATAGAAACGAGAGAATCCCGGGTCGCCTTGACGTCCACTACGACCACGTAACTGGTTATCAATTCGACGAGATTCATGACGTTCGGTACCTAAAACACAAAGTCCACCAAGGGCTTTGACTTCGTCATTAATCTTAATATCAGTACCACGACCAGCCATATTAGTAGCGAGTGTGATGGCACCTTTTTCACCGGCTTTAGCGATAATTTCTGCTTCACGAGCGTGGTTTTTCGCATTCAACACTTCGTGTTTGAGGTGTTCAGCTGTTAACAACTTAGAGATTTCTTCAGACGATTCAACAGAGACTGTACCAATCAATATTGGTTGTCCTTTTTCATGACGAGCTTTAACTTCTTCAACTAAAGCCGCTAACTTTTCATCTTTATACGCATAAATGTAATCAGGCGCGTCAATACGTTGAACTGGACGGTTGGTTGGAATCGAAACAACACGCATGTTGTATATTTTTTGGAATTCTTCCTCTTCAGTCTTTGCAGTACCGGTCATACCAGACATCTTTTTAAAGAGACGGAAGAAGTTTTGATATGTAATCGTCGCAAGAGTAATGGTTTCTTGTTTAATTTCGACGTTTTCTTTGGCTTGAATCGCTTGTTGTAAACCATCAGAATACTCACGGCCTTTTAAGATACGACCAGTAAACTGGTCAATTAATTGAATTTGGTTTTCGGAGTCCACCATATACTCGACGTCACGAGCCATAATATAGTTCGCTTTCAGAGCTTGATGAATTCTATGGACTAAGTCCTGGTGCTCTGGATCGTATAGATTACGAATACCAAACATTCTTTCGGCCTTGGAGTTACCTTCTGCGGTTAAAGAGCAGGTCTTTTCCTTAATATCAATTTCGTAATCACGATCCTTACGCAGCGTTTTGACGAATCTGTCCGCGACTGTGTATTGTGATGCAGTCGCTTTCGCGCCACCAGAAATAATTAATGGTGTACGTGATTCATCGATTAAAATCGAGTCAGCTTCGTCAACGACAGCGTAGTTTAATCCGCGCAAAACGCGGAGATTTTTGTTTTTAGCCATGTTGTCTCTAAGATAATCAAAGCCTAATTCAGCGTTTGTTGTATAGGTGATGTCACATAAGTGAGCGGCTTGTTTTTCCTGGGTTGTTAATTCTCTTAAGTTACAACCAACAGTTAAACCTAAGAAACGATAGATTTGACCCATCCATTCCGCGTCACGTTGAGCTAAGTATTCGTTAACTGTAACAACATAAGCGCCTTTTCCAGCTAAGGCGTTAAGATAAATGGCCATGGTTGCGGTTAAGGTTTTACCTTCACCGGTTTTCATTTCAGCGACATCGCCGTCATGCATAACTAAGGCACCAATAATTTGGACCTTAAATGGGAATTGACCTAAAGTACGACGTGCTGCTTCACGAGCAACCGCCATTGCTTCATATTTAATTTGGTCGAGTGTCGCACCGTGTGATAAAAGATCTTTGAAGTAATCAGTTTTAGCGCGGAGTTCTTCATCACTGAGCGCTTTCATTTGTTCTTCAAAAGCCATCACTTTATCCGCTTCTTTCTCGTACTTTTTCAAAACACGAGCTTCGATGCGGAAGATTTTTTCAATAAAATTAGCCATAATTTATCTCCTTAACCGGACAATTTAGTATTCTACCATAATAAAATGGTACGACAAACAATTAATATAATTAACGAATCAATTAGGTCTATTTTGGTCGTCTAGATCCATTGTTTTAGACATTACTAGAGCTTTAATTTGTTTTGGATTTTTGCTTTGAATTAGTTTGATCATGGAACGAATGGTTGACCCTGTTGTATAGACATCATCGACGATTAGTATTTTCTTTCCTGTAAGATCAATATCATCTATCGTGAGTATCTTTTGAACGTTCTCTCGTTCCTTCGCAGTCAAATCCGCTTGTTTAATGTTTTTTGTTTTGTGGACGCACCGTATCATTGGTAGCCTTAAATGTGAGAAAATTTCCACAACATGATTGAAACCTCTTTGTTCGTCTCCTTCTTTGCTTGATGGGGCCGGAATCACAGCAAAACCACGATATTTTAAGCGTAAATAGTCAGTGAAATACTCGAGAAAAACCTGTGATAATTCAATATCCGCACAACCTTTGAATTGATAAAGATGCTTCTGAATTGTTTGGTCATAATTGAACAGATACATTGCGTCAATATCATTTACTTTGAACTTCTTTAATTGTGGTTGGAATTCATCATAACAACGATGACACATCGAGACATTTTTATGTGTGATCGAATGAAGCGATTCCTCGATTGGTTTGAAGCAGATTTTACAGGTTGGAATTTTTGCTTCTGATTTGCTCAATAGCGCTGCGAATAGCTTTGGTTTCTTTAGTCCCAAGAAAAATGACTTCACCTTCTGGAGCATCATACTTTCTACCCACCCTTCCGGAGATCTGTACCAAAGTATTTTTGTTATAAAGTTGGTGATCAGCCTCATAAATAATGACTTGTAAATCTTTTACTGTGACGCCTCTTTCAAGTACCGCTGTCGTTACTAGATACGAATACTTTCCATCTCGAAAATCTTTAATCTTTTGAGCACGGTCAGAACACTTTGAATGGACATATGTTCCACCTGGTACTTTTTCAACTAATTTTTCGTACAAATATTCGCAAAGTTTAATGGTCGGAACAAAGACGAAAACAGGTTTCTTTTTCTCGGTGAAATCCTTGAGTAATCTTATCAATTCAAACCGCATCGCAAAACCAAACTTTTGAATAAAACGAGGTTCGGGTAATTTGTGCCCATGATAACGCTTGTTTAAAGACAAAATATCGTGGTTTTGCTTGGAAAAATGCCGCAAAACCTCATCGGACGGTGTCGCTGACATCATCACATAATTTCGTTTTACCGCTCGATGGAACATCTCATTTAGAACATCGTTTCCGTGATAAGGGAATGCGTCAATTTCATCTAAAATTAAGAGCCCAAAATACTTCTCATAACGATATAGTTGATGGGTGGTTAAAACAACAATATCACCTTCAAGATTTTTATGATGATCACCGCACACTAAAACAACTTTATTTGATGTAAACACTTCTTTAATTCTTAGATACAATTCATGAGCAACATCTTTTCTTGGTACAGCAAACCCAACTTGTTCACCAATTGATAAGGCATGAGCGATAACTCCATACACTAATTCAGTTTTCCCTGATCCACATACCGCGTTAATTAATGTATTAATTCCATTTTTGTAGTTCTCAATTACCTTTTTACTAATTTCCTGCTGTTCCTTTGAAAGCTTATATTTGAGGTTGAATGTAATTGCTCCTTTCTTTATTGAGTGTGCTTTGGCGTTCTCGCCTTTAAATGAAATGCATTTACGACAATAAGGCTTTCCGTTACGCATTCCGATGTATTTTTCGTCTTTGTTTCCGCATATCGGACAAACAAAATTTGATTTCTTTTCCATAATGCTTGATTCTACTTTTTCCTTTTGCTTTAATAGGGGCACGGTCGTGGTCGTCACTTGTTTGATGCCGACCCACGGTTAAGCCGTGAACCCCGTATATTGGGGTTTTTATTTTGTAATATTTACCTTAGATAGGATTCTTTTTTTGACATATTGAAAACCTCCTTATATTTTTTAATGCGTAAAAAAAGACCAAAAGTGTTCAAACCTTTGGTCTTTTATCTTAAGATAAACTTTTTTTCTAGTGGGACACTATTCGATTTCTGAGACGCGTCGAGCGTGACGTCCGCCTTCGTGCTCAGTGCTTAAGAAAATATCAACTCTTTTTAGGACATCACTTAAATCCATAAATGATTGTCCAAAAGCAATCATATTTGCATCATTGTGTTGTCTCATTAAGCGAGCAACATCGTCATTATAGGCAAGTCCACAACGGACTCCTTTAACTTTGTTAGCGGCAATAGAAATACCTTCTCCAGAAGAACAAACAAGAACTCCGAAGTCAGCTTCTTTCTTGGCTACCTTCTCGGCAGCAGCTCTTCCAAAGATTGGATAATCACATGAATCCTTGGAATAGGTTCCAACATCTTCACATGAATGTCCTTGAGCTTCTAAATGTTGTTTAATAGCGAGTTTATACTCGAGACCTGCGTGGTCACTACCTAAGACAATTTTCATTTCTTTGCCTCCAATACTTTAAGTATATCTTTTTTAGTTATATAACCTTCACGAATAATTTTGACATCTTTACCAACAATTACAATTGTAGAAGGAATATTGCTAACCGATTTTCCATCAACAACTGCATCAACTTCATCCTTAAATATATGACATACATCTTCCGCTTTAGTTAATGGCGGTTCACCATGTCTATTCGCGGATGGAACAAGAAGCGGCTTACCAACAGCACGAATTAAATTCTGTACAACTGGGTAGTCTGGAATACGAATTCCAACATTACCTTCTTTAGATTTAACCCACTCAGGCAAATTCTCTTTTGCTTTTAAAATAATCGTGAATTGACCAGGAAAAAACGCATTTATTAATTTTCTTGCGCGTTCATCAACATACGCAAATTCATCAATATCAGTGCGATCGGCACACATTAAAGTGAACGGTTGTTCAGGTGGTCTTTTCTTAACCTCAATGAGTCTTTTATAAGCTTTTTCATCATCAAAAACTACGCCGAAACCAAAGACAGTTTCAGTTGGGAAAGCAATGAGGCCTCCTTTTTGAAGAATCCTTGCTGCATCTTTAAATTTTTGTTGAGAAATTTTCTTCATAATCAATATTTTATTCGTTTTTCTCTAATGAACAAATTCTGAATTTGCCATTAATGTCTTTTTTGAACTCCACTTCATACATAGGTGCGTGTTCTTTTATAATTTTTGTCAATTTTTCGACTAAATCATATCCAATTTCAAAAATAATTAGAGGAACATTCATTAAAACAGACTTTTCAATGATCTTTTTGTAAATTGTGAGTTCATTATCTACGAATAAGGCGAGGCCTGGTTCATGTTTTAGAACCGATTCATCTACATCTTCTTTTTTAAGGATGTATGGAGGATTGGAAACGACTACTTCAACGGGTGTTTTTAGGTAGTCCAAACCATCTGAAATTTGATATGTTCCTTTAACACCAAATTTGTTCCCATTTTTCTTTGCGATTTCAAGTGCTTTTTCATCAATATCTGAGAAAAACACCTCTTCAACATGAGCGTGTTTAAACAACTCACACCCAATGCATCCAGAACCAGTGCAAACATCTGCAATTTTGATTTTTTTATTACCGAATTTTTGGTTAATTTTGTTGATTGCGAACTCAACAACTTCTTCCGTTTCAATTCGCGGAATCAAAACGTCTTTTGAGGCCAAAAATTCATCACCATAAAACGAGGTTTTCCCAAAAATGTAAGCAAGTGGTTCTCCGCTCAAAAACCTCTGCAAAACTTCACGAAATCTCCGCAAATCTCGAATATTTTCCGATTTTTTTAGATAAAATTCAGACATTGAATTTATATGGTTTATCTCACACAAAATGATTCGGAGATTGATCTCTTCTTGGTCAGGGTTTCTAAGTAATTTTAAGCCCTCTTGATAGGCTTCAAAAATTGTCATTTTATTGTTGTTCACCAAGCATTTTCATTTCTTGGTCGTAGTGAATTAAAGCTTCAATAATTTCTTCCAAATCACCCTCCATCACACGGTCTAATTTTTGAATTGTAAAACCGATTCGATGGTCAGTAACACGGTTTTGTGGATAGTTGTAAGTTCTAATCTTTTCGGAGCGTTCTCCAGTACCAACTTTTAGGCGTCTTTCGTTACCAAATTTCTCTTCTTGTTCTTCTTGCAATTTGGCATAGATTTTTGCACGCAACATTTGCATACAAATTTCTCTATTTTGAATCTGAGATTTTTCAGTTTGGCATGAAACAACGACACCTGTTGGTTTATGAGTCATTCGGACAGCAGATTCGGTCTTATTGACGTTCTGTCCACCGGCACCTTGAGAGCGATAAGTATCAACTTGGACATCCGCCATATTAATTTCAACTTCAATGTCTTCCATTTCTGGCATAACTAAAACCGTTGCGGTAGAAGTATGGATTCTTCCTGATGCTTCAGTCTTTGGAACACGTTGGACACGGTGAGCACCACTCTCAAATTTAAGTTTAGAGTAGACAGAATCACCTTTAATCATGAACGAAACAAGCGAATAACCACCTGCTTCAGAGATGTTTTCTTCAATCATTTGGACTTTCCAACCTTGATGTTCGGCATAACGGACATACATTCTGAAAAGATCACCGGCAAAAATGTTGCCTTCATCTCCTCCAGCAGCTCCACGAATCTCAACAATAATGTTTTTATCGTCGTTCGGGTCCTTTGGAAGGAGTAAAATCTTCACTTTTTCAACAAGTTGGTCTTCTTCTTGAAGAATTCGTTTGTGCTCTTCGTGACAGAACGCAGAAATCTCTGGGTCACTATCAGCAATCATCACTTCGGAATCTTTTAAATCAGATTCAAGTTTTAAATATTGTTCATAACACTCAACGACAGGTTCAAGATTAGCTCTTTCTTTAGAAAGTGCTTTAAATTTAGCGAGATCTTTCATGATATTTTCGCTAGATAATTCTTGATCGACTTCCCCAAGGCGAACTTTTGTCGCTTCGAGACGTTTAAGCATACTAGTTTCCATAGCAGCGTGATTATATCACAACAATAATGATTTACAAAGTAAGACACAGTATTTTCGATGATTTCGGAACAATTTCCATATTAAACAATAAAAGGGTTCTTAATTTTTAATTAATCTCGTCTTTTCTTCTTTAATGCGTAAATAAAAAATTGTATAATCAAAAACGGTAACATTTATGGCATATAAAGCACTTTATCGAACATATCGTCCGCAAACCTTTGAAGAGGTTGCTGGGCAAAAACATATTGTCAAAACTCTCAAGAACGCTTTAGCAACAAACAAGATTGCTCATGCGTATCTTTTCTGTGGCCCTAGAGGAACTGGAAAAACAACAATGGCCAAGCTTTTTGCGAAAGCTCTCAACTGCCAAGAAGGTATCGGACACATCTGCAACAAATGCTCAGATTGTGTCGAAATCACGAACGGTAGTCATCCAGATGTCATTGAAATTGACGCAGCGTCAAATAATGGTGTTGAACAAGTTCGTGATTTAATTGACAAAGTCAACTACCTTCCAATTGAAGGAAAATACAAAGTTTATATTATCGACGAAGTGCATATGATGACGACAAGTGCTTTTAACGCTCTTCTTAAAACAATCGAAGAACCACCAGCACATGTCATCTTCATTTTAGCCACAACTGAACCACACAATATTCTTCCGACCATTCTTTCTAGATGTCAAAGATATGACTTTACAAAAGTAAGTGATGCCGACATTGAAGAAAGAATCGTCGAGATCTTAGAAAAAGAAAATATCGCGTACGATCAAGACGCTGTACGCGCAATTATTGCGCTTGCTGATGGAGGTGTGCGTGATGCATTAAGTATTCTTGATCAGGTTTTAGCCTATTCAGGAAATACTTTAAATGTTGAAGATGTCTATTCTTTATTTGGATTAGCCAGTAAAGAAGACAAAATTGGATTTATTAAGTTCATTGCGAACGGTGATGTAACTCGTGCATTGGCTCGAATTAACGCTTTTGCTGAGGGTGGCGTTGATTTAAAACGATTAACCGCTGAATTATTAGAGATTCTCAAGGATGTTTTAATTCTCAAGAAGACAAAATCTGAAGATGAATTAACAGTTTTAAGTGAAGAAGAGGCTGAAGATCTCTCCGCCGCACTCTCAATGAAACAAGTAAACGAAATGATTGGCGCATTCCTTCGTGCACAAATTGATTTTAAGACTGCTCCAAACGTCAAAACGATGTTTGATATCGTGGTTTTAAGGCTTTGTACCGAAGGCAGCGAAGAAAAAGCTGAACCAGCGAAAATCATTGAAAAAGTGGCACCTCAAAAAGTTTCCGAAAAACAAGAAAATGTTCAAGAATTGCAAGAAATTCGTGTGCAAAAACCTGTTGAACCACCTGTAATCGAGAAAAAACCTCAACCTGTTCCAGAAACAGTTAAAAAAGAACCAAAAGTTGAAGCAAAACCAGCTGAAGCGCCAGTGGTCGAAGAAGTAAAAGTTGAAGAACAAAAAGCTGCTCCAGATTGGCTGTTTGAAGACGATTCCAAAGAGAAAAAAGTCGTTGAAACTGAGGGAGATCGTTACGAACTTCAAGACGACATGATGATTAAACTCATGGTCACTGGTGATAAGGAATTAAGAAAGTCACTAAGTGCTCGTTGGAGAGAGCTTGATAGTTATCTTGGCCATCCAACATTAGGTGATATTGTCGCTTTAATTAAAGATGGAAAAATTACATTAACAGAAAAATCAGAATCTATTTTAATAACAATATTAGGACTACTTTCTCCTTTTGGAATAGTAATAATATTTTTTATTTTCTGGTTTATATTAATGAATAGACA
>CAMGZN010000006.1 GCA_946183335.1 uncultured Caryophanales bacterium
TGTTCAGGCTTCAATTGGGGCGATTGCCCTTTCTGAAGGATTAGCGTGAGGTACACTAGTTTTAACAGCTGCAGTGGTGTCGATTTTAATAACCGCTCCATTAGGGGCTATACTTATGGACTCGTTTTATAAGAAACTACTAAATAAAAGTGATCCGATTACTGAATGCATCTCTTAAATCAAGGAAATAGCAATATTTGTATCATTTGTGGTGAATACACCCCTCCTTTTTAGGGCAAAAAAGTATCACTTATGTAATCTGCTCTCAAACAAAAACAATAGACCCATTTGGGTCTTTTTTGTTGTTGCAGGGTGGATAACACCGACATCCAGGACATTAACTTCAAATCCTTTCCTCACAACCATTCGTTAACAACAGTATTGATAGAATGTCAGTACTGTTTTTATTTATTTGTGATATAATCACCATAGGGAATGATGTCTCCCTTCTAGAAATAGAAAACCGCAAGAATAAAGCTGATGACGTCTATGACTTTTTGTCGTAGTGATCAGTTTTTTAATTTCTATGGCAGATTGGAGATTATATGAATATATTTCTATCCTTATTTATTATCTTTGGTGGTGGCATACTCGGTGGTTTTGTTTTTGAAAAAATCAAACTCCCAAAACTAGTTTGGTATATCATACTTGGAATATTAATTGGTCCGTCACTATTAAACATTGTTGATGACACATTATTATCAATATCTTCATATCTAAGACAAATTGCTTTAGTAATTATTCTTACGAGATCTGGTTTGTCTTTAGATATTAACAATCTCAAGAAGATTGGCAGACCCGCTATTTTAATGTGCTTTGTGCCTGCTTGTTTTGAGATTATTGGCATTACTATATTTGCCCCTTTATTCCTAGGAATATCCTATTTAGAAGCTTTACTTCTTGGTTCTGTTCTTGCCGCGGTTTCTCCGGCAGTAGTTGTTCCAAGAATGATTAAACTTATGGAAGAAGGATATGGCAAAGAACACAGCGTTCCTGAACTAGTTATGGCGGGAGCATCTTGTGACGATATCTTTGTTATTGTTCTTTTCTATTCATTCAAGAATCTAGTAGTTACCTCAACATTTGATGCTTGGGGCATATCACAAATTCCAATATCAATAATAACCGGCATTGCATTAGGCATTGGTGTTGGATTCTTAATGGTTTTAATCATTCGCTATCTAAAACTAAATAAAATTATCAATGTTGTTCTCATGCTTGGTTTATCGTTTGGCATGTTGGCATTAGAAAGCGTCTTAAAACCATATTTTAGTGTTTCTTCTTTATTAGCGATTATTGTCATGGCTTTAGTGGTCAATATCTTTAAGAAAGAAGAAGCCAAGGACATCCAAAAATCATATAACGGATTATGGCAAGGATTTGAAATATTACTTTTTGCATTAGTGGGGATTGCTACTGATGTACATTATGCCTTCTCTAAAGAAGGGGCAATCATTGTCGGATTAATCGTTATCGCACTAATATTCAGAAGTGTAGGTGTGATATGTTGCGTGATAGCCACGAAGTTTACCTGGAAAGAAAAGATATTTATTATCATTTCATATTTGCCCAAGGCAACAGTGCAAGCTTCAATTGGCGCGATTGCATTGAGTGAAGGCTTAAGTTGCGGAACACTAGTTCTCACTGCCGCGGTGGTGTCAATATTAATTACCGCTCCACTTGGGGCTATATTGATGGATTCACTTTATAAGAAATTATTAAATAAAAATGAGCCAATCATCTGACGGGTTTATTTCGCTTTTATGGTATAAAAGTTTTCAATAAATAGTTAACTTATTGACTATTAAAGGCTGTCCGGATTTTCATAAAAGTGTCCGGATGTATCAAAATAGTCTATAAAGACCAAAGCGTATTACAGTATCGAGAAATCGGTACTGTTTTTTTGTTTTTTATGTTACACATATATTTTTAAGATTGTAGAATATAAATGTTAGTGGCAGTTTAAATGAAAAATAGATACCTACAAGCATTCATTAGCGCCTCATTAAGTATCATCCCAATGATATTTATTATTTTAATTTTGTCTTGGACAAATGTAGCACCTTTAAATTTTGCTAGAGGAGATTATTGGTTGCTTCTTATAGGAATGTTTGTTCTGATCATTGGATTAGGAACATTTTCTATTGGAGCCTCATCTTCTTTAACAAAGGTTGGTGAATATATGGGTTCTTCACTTTCTAAGCAGAAGAACTTATTTATTGTTATTGCATTTTCATTTGCATTAGGAGCTTTAATTACTGTTGCCGAACCAAGCATCATGATTGTCACTAAACAAGTAACAGATTCAACGGTTTTTGCATACATATTAACTATTGGTATTGCAGTTGGGGTTGGCTTATTTGTTGTCATTGGCGTATTGAGAATTATTTTTCAAAAATCTTTAAAACTTTGGTATTTATTTTTCTACGCCTTAACCTTTATGATTCTTATTTTTGTTGTTTTAACTGTTAGAGATAAGAATGATAAAAGTGTCTTTTTGCCATTTATTTTTGATTCTGGCGGTGTGACGACTGGATCTGCCACTGTTCCATTTATTTTGGCCTTAGGCACTGGTGTGGCAACAGTTAGAGGTGGAAAAAACGCTAAAAACGATAGTTTTGGTCTTGTTGGAATGGCTTCAATTGGCCCAATCATTAGTGTCACTTTATTAATTATATTTTCATCGACGCTTTCCCCTAACTTTGTTCCTTCTTATGCTGAATTAGGCAATGAAAACATTTTTAAAATGTTTATTGATACATTATTCCCACATAAAACGAGTGATAGCTTTTCTTTAGGAACATCTATTGAAGTTCTTATTGCTATGGCTCCAACACTGATTATTTTCTTAATTTATAATGCGATTTTTATCAAACTGCCAAAACATAAGATTTTCAAATTATTGATCGGCTTCTTATTTGCCTATATTGGCTTAAGCATCTTCCTATGTGGAACTGGCGCTGCCATGACACCAATTGGTTATTACGTTGGCACAATGCTAGGATTAAAATCTAAGGCTTTAATTATTATTATCGCTTTATTAATCGGTTTAGTAACGATTGTTTGTGAACCAGCTGTCCATGTTTTAACGATTCAGATTGAAGAAGTCTCCGATGGTAGAGTACGTCGATTAACAGTTTTACTTACTTTATCAATTGGTGTAGGGCTAGCTATTGCACTAGCGGTTATTAGAACAATATTTAATTTCTCAATCCTTTACTATATGGTCCCTGGATACATCATTTCTTTAACATTAATGTTTTTGTGTCCGGATATTTTTACCGCTATGGCGTTTGACTCTGGCGGAACCGCTAGCGGACCAATGGCATCATCTTTTGTCTTGCCGATGATTGTTGGATTAACAACGGCTATTTATGCAGAAAATGCTAATTATTTTGAACAATCTTTTGGTGTAATCGCTTTAATTGCTTTGACTCCAATCATTGCCATTCAAGTCTTGGGTGTTAGCGAAAAAATCAAAGATATTAAAGCAAAATACTCTATGCGAAAACACGTTTACAATGCAGAAGATGCGCAAATTATCCATTTTAATTAGGAGTTAGTATGGGTCCATTTAAAAAAGCAAAAAAAGAGAATACAGAATTTCAAAACAATGTTAGTAAAACTGACATTAAAAAACTTTCTATGTTCATTACCATTGTTAATAGAGGACAAGGCAATTTTGTTTTAAAACTTTTTGAAAGTGAAGGAGCAAATGCCCAATTTGTTCAATATGGTGAAGGAACAGCGCAAAAAGAAATTAGAGATATCTTAGGTATTGAAGACAACTCTAAGGAAATTATTATTTCGCTCATTAGCCAAGATAAAATCGATAGCGCTAAAAGAGAGCTCGAAGCATTTTTTAAAGTTAGCAAAAGAAATCGTGGTATTGGTTTTTCTATCCCAATGACTAGTTTAATTGGAATGAAATTCTATCAATTCCTTGTTGATACATTATAGGAGGCACAAACAATGGATGAAGTTAAATTTGAATTAATTGTCGTATTAGTTAATACTGGTTTTTCTGATGCAGTCATGGATGCTGCAAGAGAAACAGGTGCTAGAGGCGGAACAATCATTCGTGCTAGAGGAACTGGAACAAAAGACATGGAAAAACGATATAACATTATTATCACACCTGATAAAGAAATGATTTTGATTCTAGTAAAAGAAAGTATCAGAGACCAAATGCTTTCGGCAATTTATAAAGCTGCCGGTTTAGGGACAGATGGACAAGGCATTGCTTTTGCCCTTCCTGTTAACGACGTTGTTGGAATTAAAATTTAAAGAATTAACTAAAAATAGAGGCTGCTTTAAATGGCAGCCTTTTTCATTAAGATTTTTCTTGTACAGCTATTTGGGATTTTGTCCTGGTGTTTCTAAAAGCATCTGTTGTATCATTTCTAAACGCTTCAACCAAATCTTATTACAGTATCGAAATCGGTACTTTTTTTGTATACTAAAAATATGAAAACCGATATGGAAATCCACTCTTTTAAAAACTTTGATGAGTTTTACGCATATTTAAAGGAAAACTCAACGAAAGAAAATGAGGTTTTTGTCGAGGTTTCTAGAAAAAGAACCGAGAATTGCGGTGATATTTTAAGTTATTATGATGCTGTAAAAGTGGCTCTATGTTTCGGTTGGATTGACTCTACTTTACGAAATATTGATGGAAAACTCGTTCAACGTTTCTCTCCTAGAAGGAAGAACTCGCATTGGACGAAAACGAACATTGAACGATGTAAAGAACTCGATAAACTTGGCTTATTAACTAGCGAAGGTAAGAAAGCTTGTCCGAAGTTTTAAAAAAGTAAATGAAGGGATCAATTGGATCCTTTTTTATTTACATCTATAAAACAGAGATTATAATTATGTGGTTAGGTTATCCTAACTAAAGAGGAAATTAATATGTATAAATATACTTTAGGAATTGATGGAATGGCCTGTGGTGCATGTGAAGCCCACGTCAAAAATAAACTCATCCGTCGTTTAAACTGTAAAAAAGTCAAAGCAAGTCACATCAAAAATAATGTGGTGATCTTCTCTGAAGAAGACTACAAAGAAGATGATTTTAAGAAGATCCTTGACCCAACTGGTTATATCGTTACATCTTATCAATGTGATTTAGCTACAAAGAAACTCTTCGGCTGGAGGTAATTAGTAGTGGAAGATTATGCTTACCCTTTAATTGGTATCCCTCTAATCTTTTTATGTACCACTCTAGGAGCACTCTTTGTTTTCTTTATTAGAAAAAAAGAAATCTCTCCAAGATTAAATAAAATCTTTACTTGTTTTGCTGCTGGAGTGATGTTTTCCGCCTCTTTCTTCTCGCTTATTAAACCAGCGATTGAAAGTGACGTAAGTTACATGCCAACCTGGGTCATTGCGGTGATCTCCATTGTTTTGGGTGCCCTCTTTCTTTGGGGCATTGATAAACTTGTTCCTCACTTCCATAGTGCCGAACAACAAGATGAAGGTTTACCTTCAAGAAAACTAAGCAAAACATCAAAGATGTTCCTGGCGGTCACTATCCACAATGTTCCAGAAGGCTTATCCGTTGGTATTGCCTTCGGTGTCGCTCTTGCTAACCCAGGAAATCAAGCCTTACTTATTGGAGCTTTACTTCTTTCCATTGGTATTGGCATTCAAAATATTCCAGAAGGTGCAGTGGTCTCTCTTCCTTTAAAAGCGGAAACTGGATCAAGTAAAAAAGCCTTCTTATTTGGCATGCTTAGTGGTGCTGTTGAGCCAGTTGCCGCTCTCATCGGCTTATTCCTTGATATGCAAATCCAAGGAATTATGCCTTGGGCACTTGCTTTTGCAGCTGGTTGCATGATCTATGTTGTTGCTGAAGAAATGATTCCAGAAATGACAAGCGAAGGTCATGACCATTATGGAGTTTGGTCATTCATCGTTGGTTTTGTAATTATGCTCGCATTGGACTGCATTCAGTTCTAATCTTTGATATTTAATAAATATTCTTTATACTAATGTATATGAAACGTTTCGAATCCACAGAAGACTATTTAGAAAAGATTCTTCAGATTTCTGAAGTCAAAGAAGTTCACGCGGTTGATATAGCGCGTGAAATGTCTTTTGCGAAGGCTTCTGTCTCCGAAGCAATGAACAAACTTCGTGAACAAGGTTACATCGAAGTTGGTCCAAAAGGTGCGATTACGTTAACACCAAGTGGGCTCGAAATTGCTGAGAAAACATTAGAAAAACACGTCATCCTCACAAAGATGCTTATGGCTCTTGGTGTTGACGAAAAAACCGCCATGGAAGATGCCTGTCGTATGGAACATGACATCTCCGATAAGACCTGGGCGTTAATTAAAAAACACGCAGACGAAATGTCAAAATAAACCATAAGGTTTATCATATATCAAAATAGTGAAAGAGTTAGGATTTCCTAACTTTTTTCTTTACATACGAGTATAGAAGTCTATAATATAATTTGGTTAGGAAAACCTAACTATTTCATGAAGGAGATTAAAATGCCAATCTGTTTAGCACCATTAAATATTGATGTAAAAATTGTTAGAGTCCTCACAGACGAAAAAACAAAGAAACATCTCGAGAGTCTCGGCATTTTAATTAATGCCTCCGTCAAAGTCATCTCTTCAGTGAACGGCGGTGTAGTACTCGCCGTCAAAGAAGGACGACTCGCGTTGGATCGCTCCATCGCTAACAAAATTCTGGTTGCATAAGAAAGGAAGGAATTTATGCTAAAAAAACTAGATGGATTTCAAATAGGCGAGACTGGCCTAATTAAAAAAGTAGAAGGTGAAGGTCGTCTCCGTCGTAGACTCTTTGACATGGGTGTTACCCCAGGTGCAACTGTCTACCTTAGAAAGAAAGCTCCTTTAGGAGACCCACTTGAAGTAACCATTCGTGGTTATGAACTCACCTTAAGAAAAAGCGAAGCCGCTTTAGTCCTTCTAGAAGTGGAGGAGAAGAAATAGTATGAAACGCTTTGCTTTAGCAGGTAACCCAAACTGCGGAAAAACAACCCTCTTTAATAACTTAACTGGTAGCACAGCTCACGTTGGCAACTGGCCAGGTGTCACTGTGGAAAAGAAAGATGGTGTCTATAAGAAACTATCTGAACCAATCAAAATCATTGACCTACCAGGAATTTATTCCCTCTCCCCATACACTAGTGAGGAAGTCATCTCTCGAAACTACATTCTGGATGAAAAACCAGATTGTGTCATCAACATAGTTGATGCAACAAACTTAGAGCGAAACTTATATCTCACAACTCAACTTCTTGAAATCGATGTTCCTGTCGTTGTGGCAGTCAACATGATGGATGTCCTTGAGAAAAATGGTGACACTTTAGACGAAAAAGTTCTTGAAAAGAAACTTGGCGTTCCAGTCGTCAAAATCTCTGCTTTAGAAGAAGCTAACTTAAAAGAACTCATGGAACGTGCTTTTGAAGCTAGTGAAAAGAAACGTGAAGGAGTCTCCATTTTAGAAAACAAAGATCTCAAACATCTCGTTGGAGATGTCAAGATTGCCTTTAAAGGCAAGAAAGTGGAAAACCCACTCTTCCACGCCATTAAACTCGTGGAAAACGATGAGATCGAAGCAAAGATGCATGAAGAACTTTTACCAATGGTGGAAGAATTCAAACAAACGCTCCACGATGAAACATTCGGTAACGATATCGAAGCCATCATCGCGGATGAACGTTATAACTACATCTCTAAAAACTTCTCGAAAGTGATTGTTCACTCTGAACTAACTGAAGAAAAGAAGGTCAAAGAAAACAAATCCGACCGCATCGATAAAGTCTTAACACACAAAGTGTGGGGCTTACTCATCTTTGCCGTCATTCTCTTCTTTGTCTTCCATCTTACATTTAGTGAAAACCTCTTCTTCCTTGGTGGACTCTTTAAAGACGTAGCTCCATCATTTGAAGGAAGTATTTATGAAGGATTATTCTGGACTGATGGAGGAATTAACTCTCCAGGTGTCATTCTCTTTAACTTCTTCGATATGTCGTTTAGCGGGATTATTGATGCTGTTAGTGGTGCCATGGCTAGTGGCCTAGGAGAAGGACACTGGTTAACCGGATTCTTATGCGATGGCGTCCTCTCTGGATTATTCGCCATTCTTGGATTTTTACCGCAAATCTTGGTTCTTTTCCTCTTTTTCTCCATTATGGAGGACACCGGCTACATGGCTCGTGTCGCCTTCATCTTAGACCGTATCTTTAGAAAGTTTGGTCTTTCTGGACGTGCATTTATCCCAATGATTATGGGATTTGGTTGCTCTGTTCCAGCCATGATTAATACCCGTACTTTAGCGGATGAACATGAAAAGATTGCTACAATTCGAGTTATCCCATTCTTCTCTTGTGGTGCGAAGCTACCAATCTTAGTCGCCATTGCAGGTGGTGTTTGTGAAGTTTTCGGCTTTAGTAGTGTCGACCTCATCACCTACTCGATGTATGTTGTTGGTGTGATTACGGCGATTATCGCTGTTCTCATTATGAGACACTCCACCCAACGTGGTGAAGCTGCTCCATTTATTATGGAGTTACCTCAATATCACTGGCCACAATTCCGTGCTTTAATGATCCACCTCTGGGATAAAACTAAGCACTTCGTCAAGAAAGCTTTCACAATCATCTTAGCTTCCACAATCATTATTTGGTTCTTAAGTAACTTTGGTTGGGATTGGAAGATGTGCGAAATGGAAGATTCCATTTTGGCTAGTATTGGTAAATTCATTCAACCATTATTTACCCCACTTGGCTTTGGTTCACAACTTTCAACCTTTGGTTGGGTGTTTGCTGTTGCCGCCATTACTGGTCTTATTGCCAAAGAAAACGTTATCGCGACATTCTCTGTTTTAGCTGCTGTTATTGTTGCTGGCTTTGAAGGAACAGAAGAAGGTGTTGCTGAAGCGGTGGTCATGATTACCAACACTGGCATAACTTGGCCAGGTGCGATTGCTTTTATCGCCTTTAATATGCTGACTATCCCATGCTTTGCTGCATGTGCTACCGCTAGAGGCGAACTCCAAAAAGGAACATTTAAATGGACACTCCTCTTCTGGATTGCTGCTTCATTTATTGGTGCTTCCTTCGTCTACTGCTTCTTAAGCATGTTTAGCACTGATACCCTTGCTTGGGCGATTCCATGCACCGCGGTGTTTATCGCGTTAGGTGTCTTAACAGTTTTCTATCTTCGTTATTACGAAAGAAAACAAAACGCCAAAGTAGCTTAATTACTTATACATAAGTAAGAGAAAGGAAAAAAGTAATGTTTCAGAATCCAAATATTTTATGGATTGAAATCCTCGTTGTTGTTATCACATTGGCTTTTTTCCTTCTCCTACTTGGAAGATACATCTACAAAAAGAAAAAAGGTCTTCCAACAGGAGAGTGTGCGTCCTGTGCTTTGAAAGGTAAAACCCTTCTTAATCAGTACCACAAATGCTACTGTAAGAAATAATTAATCTAGATTAGGCTGATCCAATTGGGTCAGCCTTTTTATTTATATTTTTGTTAGTAATAACTAATCAGTGGTATAATAACTAACAATATGAGTGGAAATGCCATTTTTAATGCAACTGTTTGTATTATTGGAATTGGAATTCTTTTCATCCATGCGTTAAATGTCCTTGTGAAAAAGAACCGTGGAAAAGATGGAACTCGTTTATTATACTTCCTTCTTTTTACAGTTCTACACTTCGCGACTTATCTCACATTCACTTTAATTAAAGCGAAGTATACAAGCGATCCATTCATCATCTCGTTTTATACAGTTTTTTATATCTTTAACAACATTGAAGCTCTGCTTCTTTATCTTTATACAATTGAATATATCGATCTAGAACAGAAAACGAAGAAAAGATTAAATGTAGTTAATCTCGCTATTTTCTCCATCTTTGTTATTTTAGATATTGTCAACATTTTTACCGGAATATTCTTTACATCCATTGATGGTGCATACACTCGAAGTAAAACAATGCTCATCTCCCAAGGATATCAATTTATCTTATTCATCATTGTCTTTGTGATCACCGTGTTTAATAAGGAACTTAAACCTCGTGAAAAATTAGCATTTGGTTCATATTGTGTTCTACCTTTAATCGCGATTATATTGCAAAACACCTTTAAGGGATACGCTATTGCGTATCTTTCCATCATTATCGCGATTGAAATGCTCTTTTTATTCTTGAATGTGACAAGGAATATTCAATTAAGTGAGGAACAAGAGAAGAACAAAGAAGCCCAGATTAAGATTATGATGTCGCAGATTCAACCGCACTTCATTTATAACTCTTTATCTTCGATTTCAACATTAATCCCAATAGATCAATATAAAGCCCAGAAAGCCCTAGATGACTTTACGGAGTATTTACGTCATAACTTATCTAGTCTTACCCAAACAAGTCTCATCCCGTTTGAAGATGAACTCCGTCATATTCAAACATATGTCTCTTTAGAGAAAGTTCGTTTTAACGAGCGTTTAAATGTTGTTTATGACATTCAAACAACTGACTTCTATGTCCCACCTTTATCTCTTCAACCTTTAGTCGAAAATGCGGTGAAACACGGCATTTTAAAGAAGGTTGAAGGAGGCACACTCACCTTCAAAACATTTGAAACAGAAGAAGCATGTGTTGTTGAAATTAAAGATGATGGAGTGGGATTTGATTCGAAAGACGTTAACTTTGATTCGAATAAACACTTCGGAATTAATAACATCAGACATCGTTTAACTTCGATGTGTCATGCTGAATTATTAATTAAGAGTGAGCCGAATAAGGGCACACTCGCGACTGTTAAGTTCTATAAGGAGACAAAATGAGAATCCTTTTAGTTGATGATGAAGAACTCCAACTCCTTCGATTAGTTAACACACTCAAAAGTGTTCTAAAAGACGAAGAGTTATTATCTTTTTCTAACCCTGATAAAGCGCTTGAAGAAGCAAAAAAGAATCGAATTGATCTTGCTTTTTTAGATATTGAAATGCCCCATCTAAATGGCATTCAACTCGCTAAAAAACTCAAAGCTATCAACCCGCAAACAAAGGTCATTTTTGTCACCGCCTACGATAACTATGCTCTTGACGCATTTAAGGTTCATGCTTCGGGTTATGTGACTAAACCAGTCAATGTCGATAAGATCAAAAAAGAACTTGAACAACTCGAAGGCTTAGTAGAACTAAAACCAACAAAGAAAATTCAAATTAAATGTTTTGGAAACTTTGAAATTTTCTATCAAGGTGAACCAGTTAAATTTGCATATCAAAAATCCAAAGAAGTGGTCGCTTATTTAGTGGACCGTGAAGGTTCAATGGTTAACGTTAACGAACTTAACGCTGTTCTTTGGGAAGAAGATCATAAATCTTATCTAAGAAATTTAATCGCGGATATTAAAAACTCCCTAACCGCGATTAACTGTGGTGATGTATTTATTAAAAGACATAATGAATGCGCGATCGATATCAACAAAGTTGATTGTGACGCTTTTGAATACAAAAATGATAACCCAGATGCGATTAGAATGTATCGTGGGGAATACATGATTCAATACCCTTGGGCTGTGTTCAAGGACGAATAATTTATTATTAGTTTTAAAAAGTGTGGCACTTTTGTGGCACACGATAGAGTAGTATTTCGATACTATTCTTTTTTTATTAAATAATTCGGGAGGTTATTTTATGAAAAAATTACATGGAATATTAATTTGTGGGGCACTTGGTGTTTCTCTTCTTTCTGGTGTTCTAATAAGTTCATCGGAAAAGAATGCTTCAGTAAAAGAAGAAAAACCATTTGAACTACATTTAGTTAAAGGAGCTCCTGTTCAACCAAAAGGTTCTGGAACATCAGCTGATCCATATAAAATTGGAACTGTTGAAGAACTTGAATGGCTAAGAAACTATATCAACGGTCAATCAAAAGCGTCAAATCGTAACAAATACGCGATTTTAACAAGCGATATTGATCTTCAAGGTAGCTCTGAAAACCAATGGGTTCCAATTGGTTATCCAGATGAAAGAGATTTCCGAGGAACATTTGATGGTGATGGCTATACAATTTATGGTCTTTATATTAATGATACCTCATCTCGTTCATCGAATAGTCTTTTTGGACAGGTTCGTAATGGAACTGTTAAAAATTTGACTGTTCGCGGTGAAGTTACATCATCATCACAATCTGCTGGTGGCATTATAGATTATCTTTACCAAGGAACTGCTGACAAATGTTACAGTTTTGTTACTGTAAGAACCAATGGTAGTACTAGTGCTGGCGGCATTTCTGCTGCAGGATATAAACCAACGATTACCAATTGTGTGAACTATGGTTCTATAACATCTAGCGGAAGCGCTGCTGGTATTACGGCCGGCACATACGATTACGGAAATGTCAGTAAATGTGCTAACTATGGTAATGTTTCTGGCACGAACAGAGTAGGCGGTATTGTTGGTAGCACAAACACTTCTGATAATATTACTGACTGTTATAACGTTGGAAGTGTATCAAATAGTAGCTACCAAGCTGGCGGTATTGATGGTGAAGCGACCGATGGAAACATTCGACGTAACCATAATGTCGGAACTGTTACCGGCAAATATAAAGGTGGTATTATTGGTTCCTTCCACCCTTATTCACCAGACGTTAGTTACAACTATTATAAAGAAGGTTCTTGTTCATCTGATTCTGCTGGGTCAACAATGATTACTGCAGCAAACTACACAACACAATCCTCATTTGATGGTTTCGATTTTACAAATGTTTGGAGAATGGGTCCTAATTACCCAGTTCTTCGTCATACATTTAGTGGCGGAGATGGTTCTGAATCCAACCCATATATCGTTAAATCTGTCGCTGATTTAGATCACATTAAAGATGATGTCACAAAGCATTATAAATTAGGACACGATATTAATTATTTTGGTAGTGAAACAAACTTATTCACTCCAATCGGAACTACAGCTGCTCCATTTACCGGATCATTTAATGGTAACGGTTATTCCGTTTCTAATATTTATATTAAAAATACAACATCTCCAGGTGAACCAGTTGGTTTCTTTGGATCAGCTGCTGCTGGTTCAGTAATTAAGAACTTTACCTTGGGCGGTACAGTCATTAACGAAGATACAACAAATAACCCAAATACAAATAACACTGGTGGTATCGTTGGATTTAGCGAAGGAAAAGTTTTCCAATGTCATAACAATGCCATTGTTAGTGGTAAATATAATGTTGGTGGTGTCGTTGGACGTTTAGGTTATCAATACACATCCTATAGTGCTCAAACATTCCCAACAATTGAACAATGTAGCAACCACGCAGCCATTACTGCTGCTGAAGAAACAGCTGGTGGTATTGTTGCCCGTGCATATGGATTAATTACCAATTCGTTCAATGATGGAGCGGTTAGTATTTCTAGTCCAGCAACAACTGGACATAACATTGCTGGTGGTATTGTAGGCTCGCTTCATGGCGCTAGCGGTAGTGAAACTTCTAGAATTGATAAATGTCATAACCAGGCTTTGATTTCCGCATATGCCTATGTCGGCTCATTAATCGGCTATAAACAAAGTGGTAACATTTATAATTCTTATTACTATGGTAATTGCTTTGTTGGAAACAAAGGTTACAACATGAATGGTGCGGTTGGTACTTCATCTGTTCCACAAACTGCAGCTGGCTCATCCCCGTTAAATGATGAACAAAGAAATGTCCCATCGAACTATTCTGGTTGGGATTTCGATACGATTTGGATGAAAGGCGAAAGTTATCCAGTTTTCTATGATGCTGTCAAGCTCGTGATTATGGCCATCAATGATATTGGAACTGTTGATGCTTCATCCGCAAGCTTAACTAGAATTAACAATGCCAAAACTTTATATAACGCTCTTAGTGCAGAAGAAAAAACGAAAGTGACAAACTACGCTACACTAGTTGAAGCGGAAGTTAAATATGTTGAAGCCTTAATTGATTTAATTGAATTAGGTGTCTTCACTGATCAAAACAAAATCAAAATCGATACTGCTAAAGCATGGTACAATTCATTAAGTACCACTCAAAAGAGTAGTGTTGATGCTACTAAAGTCGCACTTTTAGAAAACGCAGATAAAGTCTATAACGCTGAAAAAGCAATCAGCGAAATTCCAAGTCCATTTGAATATACTGATGCATTCAAGACTGCTTTAGATGCCGCTAAAACAGCCTACTATGGAATCGATGATGAAGATATCCAAGAAGAAGTTGTTAATCGTCAAACATTATTTGATGCTGAAGCTTTCTGGAAAGAACAGGATGATCTAGCAAAATCTCAAGAAGTCAAAGACTTAATTGATGCGATTGCACCAATTGAATATACAGCTGAATGTTCTGGCAAAATCAATGCTGCTCGTACAGCTTATGATGCTTTAAGTGATGAAGCTAAAGTATTAGTCGGAGACCAATACCTCGCAACCTTAGTTTCATACGAAAAAGAGTATGATTGTATGGATAAAATCGCCAAGATTGCTCCAGTTACATATACCCCAGCATGTGAAACTAAAATCAATGCTGCTCGTGAGGCCTACGATGGATTAAGTAATGGCGAAAAGGCAGTTATTTCTAACTATCAAACTTTAGTTTCTTCTGAAAAGATTTACTCTACTGAAGGAAATATTGAAGCTATTGGTACAGTTGAATACACAGCAGAATGTAAGGCTCTTATTGATGCTGCTCGTACATCGTTTAATGCATTAAGCGAATCGGAACAAAACGATGTGGATAATAAGCAAAAATTACTTGATGCCGAAGCAGCATATAAAGGCTTTGATGATGTTGCTAAATCAAACGCTGTAAAAGAACTTATTAATAATATTGGCGAAGTTGTCTTAGACAACCCAACAAAAGAAGCAATCGAATCAGCCGAAGCAGCATATGAAGCTCTTAGCCCAGAAGCTAAAGCTTTAGTCGGAGAAGAACTTCATGAAATACTTGTTGAAGCACGCGCTAATTATAACTCCTTAGTCGATAACGCTGCGGCTAATGAAGTCATTGCAAAGATTAACGCCATTGGTGAGGTTGATGGCAGTGATGCATGTAAAGCTCGCATTGATGATGCTCGTTCATCTTATGATGCCTTAACTGATAGCCAAAAAGGTTTAGTTAGTAACTATGACACATTACTTGCCGCCGAAAAAGCCTATGCTGAAAAAACAAACGGTCTTGCTTGGTGGGCGATTATCCTCATTATCTTTGCTTGTTTAATTGCCTTAGGCGTTGTCGCTTACTTTGTTATGTTCTATCTTGGCAACAAATGGATTAACAAAAACGGCAAAGCCGTCCGTGTCTTCGAACTCGGTAAGAAAGATGAACAATCACGCTTACTCACGATGAGTTGTAGAATTGAATATCGCCAGTCTGAAGAAGTCTTTAAAACAAAAGACGAAGCATTAAAATAATTACTTAATAATTAATAATTGTCCGTAGTTATATGACTACGGACTTTTATTTATAAACCTTAACGAGTTCTTGAGCAACCGCTTCAAGAAACTCTTGTTCTTCTTTTTTAAAACGAGAGTAAATCGAAGAATCAATGTCGATCACTCCAATAAGTTTCTCATCCCTAATTAAAGGAACAACAATCTCACTTTTAGATAAAGAAGAACAAGCGATATGTCCATCAAACTCGTGCACGTTATCGACGATAATTGTTCTTCTTTCCTTAGCGCTTGTTCCACACACACCTTTTCCTAATGGAATTGTGGTGCACGCCACTTCTCCTTGAAATGGTCCAAGAACAAGCTTTGATTCATCAAATAGATAGAAACCCGCCCAATTAACATTCTCCATTTTAAAAAGAATGGAAGAAGTATTCGCTAGATTACTCACAAGTGGTAAATCACTCTTCACAATAGACTGAATTTGCTTTAAAAGAAGATCATAGTTTTCCATATCTTTTGCTTGGGCTAATTGTAGCATAGAAAACGCTTGATAAAAATATTTTATAACGTGCGCGTCATTCAAGGTAAATGACTGCGCACGCGAGACAATAAATTGTCTTTGACTTGCCTGATTTTCTTTGATTACAATAAAAGTCGAAAAGAGGTTAGTAAAATGGAAAATACAGAAAAGAAATTTTCAATGAAAACCTGGATGAGCATCCTTTTCTGGGGTGCGGTGTGGGGCATTGTTGAAGCCACACTTGGAACAATCCTTCATCTTCCAGGATTTGATGGCACAGGCATCTACTTTGCTTCCACAGCAATCGTTGTGCCAATTGCCTATTGCTTAATGGCCAACTGCTATAAGAGAACAGAGTCTTTCTACGCTGTTTATTTAATGGGCGTGCTAGCTGCCGTGATTAAATTAAGCGTCGGATTTATCGTTGGATTTACCCAAAAGGTCTATAACCCAGCGATCTACATCGTTGTCGAAGCTTTAGCAATGGGTTCATTCCTCGCGGTCTTTAGACCAAAAAATGTTCTTTCCTTAAGAACTTTTGGCGCTGTTGTTGCCGCAAATACCGTCTATCAATTCATGTTCTTAGTCATCCGTGCAATTAGCGGAAACAACGCCTTTGCTTCATATGAAGCATGGACAAAGACCGGTGAAAAATACTTGTTCACCATGAACGGACTCGCGATTGTTTACTCACTCGCGATTGGTGGTGCGGTCTTTGGTTTGTTCAAACTCGCTGAACACTATAACTTCAAATTTAAATTCGACTTAAATAAGTTCATCACTTCTCCAATTACTGCGGGAGTCGCGATTGCCTTATCATTTGGTTTAACCATCGGTTTAGCCGCAATCTAAGTCTAACAACCAATGGTTGATATCTATTCCAAAATTAATGAATATCGTAAACTAGGTGAAGACCTTGTTTTAGTCACGGTCACCGAAAAAGAAGGCATGGGCCCAGCTGATGTCGGCAAAAAGATGCTTGTCACAAAAGACGAAGCCTTTGGCACCGTCGGTGGAGGCGCGATTGAATTCTACGCCCGAGAAAAAGCCAAAAAAGTTCTCAAAGAAAGAAAATCTTTCTCGGAAAAATATCTTCTCTGTGGTAAAGAAATTTACCCAGACGTGGAAGGTGTTGAACTTCCAATGGTCTGTGGTGGTCATGCAACTCTCTTTTATGAGTTTGTTGGACCAAAACAATACGTCTACATCTTTGGTGCAGGTCACTGTGGAGCCGCCCTGGCTAGAACACTTAAACCTTTGGGTTTCCACGTGACGATTATTGATGAACGGGATTATGTCATTAATCAACTCGATGATTCCGCGGACATCAAGGTCACATCCGGATTTGTTGATTTCATTGAGAAAAGCGGTCTGAAAGACAACGCATACATTGTTGTGTGTACTCCAAGCCACACCCATGATTATCACGTTTTAAATAAGATTCTTGAGAAGAAATATCAACCAGCTTACTTCGGAATGCTCTGTAGTAAGAAGAAAATCGCTGAATATCTTGAAAAAGCGTATCAAGAATTTGGCAAAGATATTGATCTAAGGAATTTCTATTCTCCGATTGGTTTAAACATCGGAGGAAATTCTCCAGAAGAAATCGCGATATCAATCTCTGGAGAAATGCTCTCGGTCTATTACGGAAAAAGTGAATTCAATGCTCACTTAAGAGACCCAGGCGCAAAGAAGAAAGAATAATTATCTAATAGATAAAAGGATCGGCTACCCGATCTTTTTTCTTATCTAAATCACATTGAAGACATGTGGATCCGCTTCTTTAAAGACTGGATCAAATGCTTCATTGTCATTCACATCACTGGCTTCAATGTAATACTTCACATTGTCTCCACTTTTTAATGCGGAGAATGTGAAGGTATAGTTTGTTGTTTCTTTGTATTTTAACATATCAATCACTTGGTAATTTCCATTATTTATGGAGTAATGTAGTTTCACATTCTTTAAATTAGCTTTCTCATATGAAACAACATTACATTTCACAAGTAGTTTACTTGATGAGGAAACATCTCCATGAAGCACTTCTCTAGAATCAATAAAGACATTTTTTATAGAAGGTATTTCATGTGTACGGCAGTGGAGAGCGTCCGTATTTTTAAAGTCGTTGTCAGACGAATTCTCGATTCCATGAATTGTATAACCAGGTAAAGCTTCTTGATAAACCTGAATGGCTTTCTGGTTATATGTCGCGTTATCACCTAAAGGGAGATAAACATGTTTATTCGCGATGAGAGAATTCGTATAAGGAGCGATGGTGCTTCCACCTGGTTCTTCGACACGATAAATCTTGTAGTTATATCCATATGAACACTTTGTGTTCGCGAGTTCGTTGGCGACTTGTTCGTAGTATTGATAACGCGAGTTACTTGTTGGAAGTTTGGCGACAATAATTTTGTCGGGAGCGACAATTTTGGCCCAGCAGTCAATATGCGCGATATACTCTCCCTGCGGATCAATCGTGATGACATAGTTATCAGTTCCGGTGTAAGTTAACATTTCTGAACGAACTTTACTGGCGTCGTTGGAGTTTTCTAAGACAACTAAATCATCTGAGAACGCTGTTCCACGTCCGTTTTGCATGAGGTTTCCTCCAGTATGAGTCAGACTCATTTTGGAGTAAGGCATATTAAAATATGTTGATAGATTTTTTGGAACAGCGTTTTGCTCAGTTCGATCACTTCTATTATACGTAAAATCAACAATACCTAAATCAAGGTTGTTATAAACAAAGAATGGAGAGAAGTCTCTTGCCCAATAGGCATTATCGTTATCAAGATTCATATCAAAATAAGTAAAGTTTGCTTGGTTCATTCCATTTGAGCTAACCCATGATTGAGCATCTGAGATTCTTGATGAACCATTATATGAAGGATTACATAGTAATAAGATCTTGTTATCTTTTGCAATTTCTTTATATACCGAAGCATCTATCATCTCTGGATAGCACATCATCACTTGTTCACATGGTTCAAACTCCGCGGGCATTCTCTTATTTAGCGTTTCAATCACGGTGTAATCGTCTTCTGGTGGTGGAGTAATAGATGAACTTGGTATAGGAGCTACGCTTGAAGAAGCCGGAGTTTGGGATGATGAAGCTGATGTAACTGAGCTTGATTGAGCTGTATTCGAAGACGGATTTATCGATGGTTGAGCGCTACTAATTGAAGGTTGATTTGAACTAACAATTGGCGTGGATGAAAAGACACTGCTAGATGCGGTTTGTTCACTAGAAACTTCCATAGAAGTTATTTCTTCATTTGAACTACTCGTTTTCCTAGATTTCTTCTTTGGAGAATTGCATGAAGAAATTGTGATCAAAGAGAACGCAGTGATGAGTAAAAGAAAACGAGAGTTCCTCATATTTTCAATTATAAGTTCTTTTAATTATGATTAACACAAAAACAACTATGTTAGGTTAGTTAAATCTAACTTTTTTAACTCACACACATAAAATTGTGTGGTATTTTAATTTTGAAATTCGTAAAATATAGATTACACAATTTAATGTGTAACTAATTAGTGGAGAAACCCCTTATGAAAAAACGAACACTTGGAATTGGATTACTTCTATCCGGTTTTGCGTTGACTCTTGGGGCTTTTTTAATTCCTTCAAATAAGGTTGAAGAAGCCAAAGGCTATACTGCATCATCGTTACCAACAACAATTGATTTAAACGATACTACTGCAGCCAACATTCGCTCATATTATTCGAGTTTAAATAGTTTAGCAACAAACCAACGTCAAGGCACAAATCTCTTAAAAAATCTTAAAACTATTCTTAAGAATGGACAAAAGTATTATTCATACGAAAATGGTACTGCTGTTTGGCAGATGTATGAAATTACTGATCGTGATTGGTCTAAGTCTCCAGCTAGTTCCACAACATACGGTACGTATAATTCTTCCACTAACAAAATTACTGATTATGTTTATGGTAAAGATGATGAACAAATTATTAATGTTACTTTACTTAATCAATTAGGTTATGGTATTGATGATCAAGTTGTTGTTGTTAATGTTGATGGAAAATCATATTCATTAGAAACTGATACTTATGGAACTGCAAGTGTAATAGTTGATTTAACTGAAGGTTTGTATACTATTGATTATGCATATACTGGTGTTGGTCCTTATTCATCATCAAAAGCAACTAGTACTATAGAGATTC
>CAMGZN010000007.1 GCA_946183335.1 uncultured Caryophanales bacterium
TTAATGTGAGAGAATTCGGAGAGGGCATTGTGAACAATGCGTCGTTCATCAGAAGGCATTGGATCAAGAGTTGCATCAACCTTAGTCTTTTGAACTTCCTTTGCCGCCTTACGCGCTAAGAAAGCAACGCGTGAATACTTGGAGTTCTTGTAATCGCCGATATCAAGAAGAATTCTGAATCGGTGATGGAACTTACCTGACACAGCCAAACGAACAAGTTCGTTTAAGGCTTGTAATGTAACACCGTTTTTACCAATGATGATTGGGTTATGATCTGTATCAACTTCGATACGGATGATGTCATCTTCTAAAGAAGCTTTGGTTTTGATATCGCCAACACCAAGAGATGATAATACATCTTTGATGTATTCTTGGCTATATTCGATTGCATCAGTTAATTCATAAACTTCGATTTCAGCTTTCTTGCGAAGACCTTTCTTTTCATCCATAACACGGAAAATGACTTGGTCTTCTGGAATACCGAGTTCTTCGCTTGCTAATGCAACTGCTTCATCAACTGTTTTAGCAGTATAAATTTTCATATTTTTCTCCTATTTGCGTTTTCTTGAAAAGATTGCATTGGTAATGAGGGATTGTGCTAATGAGACAAGAGCACCAACAAACCAATAGAATCCCATGGCTGCTGGAAGTGTGAATCCCATAAAGATAATCATGATTAACATGACCAAAGAAACAATATTCATTGTTCTGTTTTGTTGTTGTTGTGCTGGGTTTTTGCCTAAACGAGCAACCTTTTTCGCTTTACGCTTTTGAATCCATTGTGGAACCTTCATAGCTAAGAATTGGGCAACAGCCATTAATAAGAACAAGACTAATGCTGTCCACCAACCACCAGACCAAACTTTGTTTGATTTGGTTAAAGCATCCCACACGGATGTTGATAAATTAAGTCCTAAGAACGATCCTGTAGAAAGAACCGCGTTACCTGTCATAGCGCCCCATACACCAATAAAAATTGGGAATTGAATCACTAAAACAAGAAGTGAAGATAATGGGTTAACTTTATGTTTACGATAAAGTGCCATTTGTTCTTGAGCTAATCTTTGCTTTTGAGCCGGATTAGTATTGGAATTTGGATATTTGGCTTGAATCTTCGCTAATTCTGGTTGAAGCTGAGTCATCTTTTGTTGTGTCATTGTTGATTTAAATGACACTAAGAAGATAAATAAACGAACAATAATTGTCGCGAATAATAAAGCCAAGATTTGTGGAACACCATTGACAAAGTTTGCAGGATTATATCCAGCAAAACCATACGCAATCGCATCAACTAAACAAGAAACTGGATAGACAACAAGGCCTTCAATAACTGCGCCACCACGTCCCCAGGCATAACCCCAAGATTTTGAATCAATCTTCACTGGGATCTTGTCTTGTCCATACGCACCATACTCACCATCAACACTGGTGATACATGCACGTGAGTTGTTGATTGCGTTCTCTAATGTGGATTTGTAAATCGCAATAAAATCAGAGTTCGCAACGTGTTCAACTTTCATTTCAAATTCAAGTTCCGATGTAATTCTGTCAAATTCTACCCAAAGGGTATCAACAGCCTCATCCTTCTTCATTGAACTACCAAAGTATTTCAAATATCCATACTCTTTTAAGACGTGTTCAACATCCGCCGCACTAACAGTTGCATACTCTTTGTGTTCAACGGCTCTAGCGTTATTTAACGCGAAGTTCAAAACTTCGCGGTCAAATCGAGCGAAGTATTCTGCGCTCGGAACAACAAGATTCGCTTTTTGTGCAGCTGAAATAACGTCATTTAAAGCATTGGATTTGGTGTAGCTACTCCCATCTTTTTCAACTAGCTGCCAGACATTTGTTCCATCAACTTGTTGAATAACAGGATAACTATAATATTCGCTTTCATTTTTAGCAGCATTTGCTTCCGCTTCAGAATCATAGTAACGGGAAACACCTGGTTCTAAGGCAAATAGAAGTCTAGACTTCTCTTTGACTGAACAGAAGTTCGCAGTACATGCGGATAAAACAACTGCTCCAAGAGCAATCGCAAATGAGGCTAATCCTAATTTGTGTACTTTTTTCACGTTTTTATCCTACTTTTTTCAATACATCAACGACATCGGCGAGTGTTTTTTGATAATTATTGATGTCGTAGCCCTTTCTAGCTATAAAGACAATCTCATAAGGAATTGTCATATCACATGATGCGCTAATCGCAGCACGTATCTGACGTTTCATGCGGTTGCGCACCACAGCGTTACCACTTTTCTTTGGAATTGAAATTCCAAATCTAGAAAGAGATGTGGCAACTTTCACATAGTAAGCGTTAAACGAGTCATTGCGAATTAGAGATCCTTCATTAATAATCTTCTGGAACTCTTCGTATTTTTTAACTCGATTAACAACTTTCATTCAAAAATTAAGCGGTTAATTTCGCTCTTCCTTTTCTGCGACGAGCAGCCAAAACTTTACGACCATTTTTGGTGGCCATTCTTTGACGGAATCCATGAACGTTACGTCTATGGGTCTTACTTGGTTGAAATGTTCTTTTCATAAATTTGTCTCCTTGTGTTCAAATCGAACACGCGAGCAAAATTATATACACATACACGCGAACTGTCAAAATAAATCATTTTGCGAGCACTTTAAAAATTTCAAATTTTGAGACAAATTACGCAAAATCCACAATTTTCCACAATTTTACCAAAATTTAGACAATGTACAAGAAAGTTTATCCACAAAAATATTTTTATTCACATCCGGTGGGAAAATGGTGTGATTTTGTGTCGATATTTTAATCTTATTTCGATTTAATCGATATTTTTTTATATTAAGAAATGTTAATTGTTTTAGAAAAATTTAGTTTACTCACAAGTTAGGTATGTATAACTATTAACAATAAATTTTTAAAATTGAAAAGTTGTGGAAAACTATGAAAAAATGTGTGTTTATCGGCATTATTTTTGTCGCAAATCTGTGGAAAACTTGATTTTACTTATTTTTCTATTTAATTTTAGTATGCGCGAGTATATAATTTTGACCAAACGAGGAAGATGATATGCCTGAAACTATAACTGAACTTTCTAATCTATGGGCAAAGATCAAATCTCTCCTTGAAGAACGTATTGGAGATCCACGTGTTTCTGACGTTTTTCTTGGCAAAACTCGCATTTATTCGTTTGAAAACGATGTTATTACTGTCTCAACTGATACTGTGCTAGCAGCCACAATTTTAAGTACAAAATACCAAAATTTAGCCGATCAAATCGCAAAAGAAGTCGTTGGAAAGCCAGTTAAAGTAAGTTTTGCACATAGCGAGAGTTTGAAGAAAACTCCTTCTCCGGTTGAAGAATCACCACAATATTTCAAAAATGTGAGCATCAATCCTGCTCTGACATTCGACAATTTTGTAAGTGGTCCATCCAACTTAGAAGCGAAACAAGCCGGAATATTTGTGGCAAACAATCTTGGCAAATCTTTTAACCCATTGTTTATGTATTCTGACCCAGGTCTTGGTAAAACACACTTGCTTCATGCCATCGCTAATGAAATCAAGGGTCACAACCCAAGCATGCGCTGCTTATACTGTGAAGCAAACGATTTTATCGAACAATACGTCACTTTTGTTAAAGACAGTAATTCATTATCTGCTTTTATCAAGGGTTATGACGTGTTACTAATGGACGATATTCAATATCTAGCCGCTAAAGAAAGAACATCTGAATTCTTCTTCAACATCTTCAACCACTTCTTAAATCAAGGTAAGCAAGTTGTTATTACAAGTGACCGCCACCCACAAGATTTAAAAGGTTTTGAGGAAAGATTGAAATCAAGATTCGTCCAAGGTTTAACCGTTTCAATCGGTCAACCAGACATTCAAACATGTATCAACATTATTAAATCAAAGATTAATAATGGCCCAATTTCTTTAGACGCCTTCGATCCAAGAGTTATCGAATTTATCGCTGAGAAATTCTCAAAGAATATTCGTGATATCGATCAAGCGCTAAATAAGTTAATTTACTACACTCAATTTTATCGCCCAACCAAATACATTAGTTTTGAAACCGCGATGGAAGCCTTACAATCACTCATCAATGTTAAGGATGCGAAAGCAAAGCTTTCCGAACAAAGAATCATTTCCACTGTCGCCGATTATTACAACTTGATGCCTTCCCAATTGACTGGTCCAAGCCGTCAAGCCGACATTGCACTTGCTCGTCATATTGCGATGTACCTAATCCGCCTTATGCTTGATACTCCGTTCACAAAAATTGGTTATCTCTTCGGAGGTAAGGATCACTCAACTGTGATGAACGGTGTAACAAAAGTGGAAAAAACCTTGAAAACTAACACCGCCTTGCAACAGGCTGTAAACGAGATTAAAGCGAATCTAAAAGCTTAAATCTTATATTAATTATGTGCGCGCGAGAAAATGTGTGTTAAAATAAATAAGACAAAACATAGTTATCCACAGTTTCCACCGTGCTTATAATTATTAATAAATAATAAGTTAATTAAGTAAATTAAAAGTATTAAGGAGATTACATATGCGTTGTGCAATTGAAAAAGAACAATTTATTAAAGGATTAACAATGGTCAGCAAAGCTATTCCACAAAAAGCTGAACTCCCAATTCTTTCTAATGTTAAACTTGATCTTTGTGAAAAAGGCTTAGTCCTAACAGGATCGGATAACAACATCATTATCTCCACCGTTGTTCCTTATATGGTTGATGATAAAGAAATCATCCGTAATGCCCAATTCGGTGAAACTTTAGTTCAATGCAAACTAGTTTTAGAAGTTGTTCGTCATATGGAAGACGAATATGTCACATTAGAACTTGTTGATAACTCAATCTTGAAGATTGAAGACTCAAGAGCGAACTTCAAATTAAATTCCATTAGAGCTGATGAATATCCACAAATTGATTTATCGGTCGCAAACGGCTTTATTGAGGTCAAAGCGAACGACATCAAGGATTTAGTCGACCAGACATCTTTCGCGGCCTCTATGAAGGAAACAAGACCGATTTTGACTGCAATTAACCTTGACGCTGAGGGTGGAAAACTCACTGCCACCGCTACTGATACAGCTCGTCTTGCTCGTAAGTCAGTTGCGATTGATTCTGACGCTCATTTTGTGGCCAATATCCCAGCCAAAAAGATGGTCGATATTGTCCGCAGTTTTGAGAACGAGGAATTCGTTAGTGTCGCTATAAGCGACAATAAAGCCATTTTTAAGTTTGGAAGAACCACAATTTCAACACGCTTAATCAATGGTGAATATCCAAACACAAAACACATCGTTCCGAAGAGCTTCAATTACTTCCTCGAAGTCAATTCTCGTGAATTTTTAGCCTCCATGGAGCGTGTCTCACTTTTAAGCGCTGATCATGATGGCGTCATTAAGTTAATTTTGGATGAAGATGAAGCCGAAATGATCTCCAGAAGTTCACTTGTTGGATCCGCAAACGAAAAACTCTCTATGTTTAAGTTCTCTGGTGAACATCTCGAAATTAGCTTCCGCGCTTCATTTGTCGCAGATGCGATTCGCGCCAATAAATCCGAGGATGTGACCATCGCATTCATCGGTGAAATGAAGCCATTTGTTGTCCGAAACGACAAAGATGACTCCATCGATATGTTAGTCACTCCATTACGTGCTTAAAATACTGAAAAATCACACATTCTAAACATATGCAATATTAAGGGAATTAATGATTCCCTTTTTATTTTATATATGATAAAATGTTCATCAAGGGTTAAAAAGTCGCTTTTTTATGAAACAAAAAAGAGTACCAATTCACATTAATACCGAATGCATCACTCTCGGTCAACTTCTGAAGTTTGCTGACGTTGTTGGTTCCGGTAGTGAAGCGAAATTCTATCTCGCATCACATAAAATCGTCGTAAATGATGAGTTGGATAACCGCCGCGGTCGAAAGCTTCGTCCAGGCGACACAATTGTGATTGAAGAGGTTACTTATGAAATTATCTCCAAATGATCGTTTCTAAACTAATCCTTAGAAATTTCCGGAATTATGACCATGTTGAATTAGAGTTCTCTCCAAAACTCAATGTGATCATCGGCGATAACGCTGAAGGGAAGACAAATATTGTTGAAGCAATCTATTATCTCTCATTAGCTCGCTCATTCCGGACATCAGAAATCAACGATTTAATAAAGGAAAGGCGCCAATTTGCCACGATTGAGGCTCTGGTGGATAATCACACCACTAAGAAAGAAATCGTTGCTCTAATGACGTCTTCTAGTAAAAAAGTGTCCTGTAACGGGAAACAAGTGAGACGGATTTCTGATTTATCAAAACTAATTAATGTCATCGTCTTCCAACCGAAAGACGCCTTAATGTTCCAAGATTCACCTCTGGTGAGAAGGAATTATCTCGACATTAATCTCTCTAAAAAATCCCCAGTTTACCTGGAGAACCTCATCGAGTTCGAAAAACTCCTAAAAGAACGTAATTCCATTTTAAAAGGAGAAGAAATTGACAAAATCCATCTAGATGTTGTCACTAAAAAGCTCATTGAGGTTGAAGAACAAATTGTCCGTTATCGTTTAGCCTATGTTGCCGAAGTAAACAAGATTCTCTCGAAAATTGTTAAAGCCGTGAAAGGTTACGATGATGAGGCAGTATTGAATTATAATCCATTCACTAGAATGGATGAAAAATTCTCACAGGCGTGTGCGCGTGCATACGAGAAAAATCAGGAAAGCGATATTAAACACAAAGCAACCCAGATTGGTATCCATCGTGAAGACTTCTCACTTAGTCTCAATGGAAAAGACATCGCGACACACGGCTCTCAAGGCGAAAACAGACTCGTCGTGATCGCCTTGAAACTGGCCCCATACTTCCTAATCGAAGATGAAGGCGAGAAACCAATCGTTGTCTTAGATGACGCACTTAGTGAACTCGATTACGAACACAGACAACGATTGATTAAATTTGTCTCGAAAATGAATCAAGTGTTCATTACCGCGACAGAACTAAAAGTATCAAATGCTACGACTTACGTAGTAAATAATCAAAATATTACAAGGAGGAATGCTTAATGGATGACATTAAAGAAGAAGTCGAATTAAACGTCGACGCATCCACGGAAGATCGTCCAGACGCTGATTATAGCGCGAAAGATCTTCAAGTTCTCGAAGGCCTTGAGGCGGTTCGTAAACGTCCAGGCATGTACATTGGTACAACTGCTGCTGCAGGATTGCACCACCTTGTGTGGGAAATCGTTGATAACTCTATCGACGAAGCCCTCGCAGGATTCTGTGACAAAATTGTTGTCAAAATTAACAAAGGCGAAACCATTACTGTTATCGATAATGGACGTGGTGTCCCAGTTGACATCGTTGCCAAATCCGGACTCTCTGGTGTTGAAACAGTCTTCACTATTCTCCACGCCGGTGGTAAGTTTGGTGAAACTGGCGGATACAAAGTATCCGGTGGTTTACACGGTGTTGGCGCATCAGTTGTTAACGCCCTTTCCGAATGGTTAGAAGTTACCGTTAAAAAGAACGGTGGAATCTACTACATCAAGTTCGGACGTGGCGGAAAACCACTCGACCACTTAAAGAAGATTGGTGAATGTCCAATGGAGGAAACTGGAACAACAGTTACCTTTAAACCAGATGACACCATCTTTACCGAAACCACAGTGTATGATTACGACATTATCTGTGATCACTTAAAACAAATGGCCTACCTCAACAAAGGCGTCAGAATTGAAGTCATTGACGACCGTGGTGGTCAACCAAGAAGTGAAACATACTGCTATGAGGGCGGTATTAAAGAGTACGTTGAAGCAATCAACTTCAATAAGACCCCAATTATGCAAGAAGTCATTTACTGCGAAGGACGTGGTAAATACATTGTTGGCGGAGAAGAAAAAGGTCACATTTATTGTGAAGTTGCTATGCAATATAACGAAACATACAACCCAACCATCTTCTCATTCTGTAATAACATTCACACCCATGAAGGTGGAACCCATGAAGAAGGTTTCCGTCTTGCCATGCGTCGTGTAATGAACGATTACGCCAGAAAATACAAACTTCTAAAAGACGGTCAAGATGACCTCGAAACAAGTGATATTTTGGAAGGTTTAACCGCGATTATCTCGATTAAGCACCCAAACCCACAATACGAAGGTCAAACAAAGACCAAACTTGGAAATAGCGAAGTTCGTAAGATTGTTAGCCAAATCGTTGGTGAGCAACTTGAAAGATTCCTCCTTGAAAATCCAAAGCTTGCCGAGACAATCATTTCTAAACTTCGTACTGCTGCGACAGCTCGTATGGCTGCTCGTATGGCCCAAGAAAATGCTCGTCGTAAAACCGGTCTTGAAGTGACAACACTTCCTGGAAAATTAGCGGATTGTTCCAGTAAAGATCCATCCATTTGTGAGCTCTACATCGTCGAAGGTAACTCCGCTGGTGGTAGTGCTAAAAACGGACGTGACCGTGAGACTCAAGCAATTCTTCCACTACGTGGAAAAATCTTAAACGTTGAAAAAGCAACACAAGAAAAAGCATTCGAAAACGCTGAAATCGGAAACATGATTGTCGCTATCGGAGCTGGTATTGATCCAGAATTCCATGTCGAAAAGATTCGTTATCACAAGATCGTCATTATGACCGATGCTGATGTTGACGGTAGCCATATCAGAATCCTTCTTTTAACCTTCTTCTTCCGCTTTATGAAGGAGCTTATCGAAGGTGGATATGTCTACATTGCTCAACCTCCACTATATAAAGTTGATTATCACGGTAAGCAATTCTATGCCTACAATGATGAACAACTTGAAGTAATTAAAAAACAACTCAACCTCAAACCTGGATATCCGTTCCAACGTTATAAAGGTCTTGGTGAAATGGACGCAGAACAACTTTGGGAGACAACCATGGATCCAAAAACCAGAAAAATGTTACGTGTGACCATGTCTGATGCAATTGAGGCAGACAAAGTCTTCACTGACTTAATGGGTGATGAGGTTCTTCCAAGAAAAGAATTCATCCACAAATATGCTAAGTTCGTTAAGAACTTAGACATCTAATAGGAGGACATGAAAATGGCTGATGAAGAAAAGAAAATTGAAGCTAACGAAGAAGCTGTTGATGATTCCAAACTCCAAGAAATTGAAGATGGTATCGTTCCAGGACTTCGTGATACAGATTTAGCTCAAGAAGTTCGCAATTCCTTCCTTGATTACGCGATGAGCGTTATCGTTTCTCGTGCAATCCCAGATGTCCGTGATGGATGTAAACCAGTTCACCGTCGTGTCATTTATGGCATGCAGATGAGCGGAATGCTTCCAGGCACCGCATATAAGAAAAGTGCTCGTATCGTTGGTGATGTTATGGGTAAATATCACCCACACGGTGACGCTGCTATTTATAGCACCCTTGTCCGTTTAGCCCAACCATTCGCCATGCGCTATACCTTAGTTGATGGTCATGGTAACTTCGGTTCTGTTGATGGTGACGAACCAGCTGCGATGCGTTATACCGAAGCTCGTATGACCAAACTTGCGACCGAAATGGTTCGTGATCTCAACTGCGACACTGTCGACATGGTTGATAACTATGATGGTACCGAAAGAGAGCCATCTGTCTTACCAGCAAGATTCCCTAACCTATTGGTTAACGGATCAAATGGTATTGCTGTTGGTATGGCCACATACATTCCAACTCATAACCTTGGTGAAACAATTGATGCTGTTGTGGCGGTGGCCCGTAATCCAGAGATTACTCCACTTGAAATCATGCAAGACTATCTTCATGGTCCTGATTTCTCCACTGGAGCAACAATTTTAGGCCGTTCTGGCATTCGTGACTATTTCGAAACCGGGACAGGTTCCATCGTGATCCGTTCCAAATGTGAAATTAAAGAAAACGAACGCACAGGAAAGAAACAAATCATTGTTCACGAGATTCCATATCAAGTGAATAAAGCAAATATGATTGAATCAATCTCTCACTTAGTGAGAGATAAGGTGATTGAAGGTATCACTGATATCCGTGATGAATCCTCCAAAGGAAACGTCCGTGTTGTTATTGATGTTCGTCATGATTCAATCCCAGAAGTCATCTTAAATCAGCTCTACAAGATGACCCAACTCCAAACCAGCATGGGCATTATTATGCTTTGCTTAGTTGATGGAGCACCAAAGATTCTTCCAATTACCGAAATTTTGAAACATTATCTCGATTTCCAAGTTGAAGTCGTTGAAAGAAGAACAAAGTTCTTACTCAAGAAAGACGAAGCACGTGATCACATTGTAGTCGGCTTATTGAAAGCCATCGGTGATATCGATGCGATCGTCGAAACAATTAAGAAAGCTGCTACTCCAGAAGATGCTACTAAGGCATTAATGGAAAAATTCGGTTTCTCTGAAGAACAAACAGCTGCTATTTTAGCAATGACACTTCGTCGTTTAACTGGTCTTGAAGCTGGTAAACTCGAGGAAGAAAGACGTCAACTTGAAGCTAACATCGCTAAATATCACTACATCTTAGAATGCCGTGAACACATTGTTGATGTTGTCGTTGAAGAACTTAATGAAATTAAAGAAAAATACTCCGATGAACGTAAGACCGAAATCTCTGATGAAGCTGCAACCATCGAAGATGAAGCTTTAATTCCAGAAAAAGATATCGTTATTACTCTTACCAAGAACAACTACGTCAAGAGAATGGAAGATGATACATTCCGCACTCAAAACCGTGGTGGTCGTGGTGTGAGAGGAATGACAACAAATGATGAAGATGAAGTAGCAATTATGCTTCATACAAAAACACACATCGATGTCATGTTCTTCTCTAACTTAGGACGTGTCTATCGTTTACGTGGATACATGATTCCAGAAGGAAGTCGTGTTTCCAAGGGTATTCCAATTCAAAACCTTCTCAACCTTGAAAAAGGTGAGAAAGTTGTCTCAATTATTCCAGTTGATGACTACTCCGAAGGTAAATACCTCTTCTTTGCCACCCGCAATGGCGTTGTCAAACGTACTGCGATTGAAGAATTTGCTTCGATTCGTCGTAATGGTAAGATTGCCATCTCTTTACGTGACGATGACGTCTTACTTGATGCCAAACACACTGATGGAGATACTAAGATTGCCTTGGCCTCAAGTAAAGGTAAAGTTGTCCGCTTCCATGAAAGTGAAGCACGTCCACTTGGAAGAACTGCTTCCGGCGTGAAGGGTATTGATCTTGACGAAGGCGCTTATGTTGTTGGTATGACAACCAGCCTTGAAGGTAACTACATCTTGGTCATTACCGCTAAGGGATTTGGTAAGATGTCTCTTAATGAAGAATACCGTGAATCACACCGTGGAACCAAGGGTGTTATTGCTCTTAATACCACAGCGAAAAACGGTAAACTCGTGGCCTTCAGAAGTGTTAATGGTGATGAGGACTTAATGATGGTGACAAATGGCGGAACAGTCATTCGTATTCCACTCGAACAAGTCAAGGTTGCTCATCGTGTCACACAAGGCGTGAGAGTCATTAGACTTGAAGACGAAAAACAACGTGTCAGCTCGATTACTGTCGTACCTCATGATGATGAAGCAGAAGTTAATGAAGTAGCCGAACAAGCCACTCCAGAAGCCGAAGCAGAATAATGGGGTTTTGCAGAAAATATTCGAGAATTGCTATAGATTTTGTAGCATAAAAAGAAAGGAATTTCTGTATGATTGATATTAAATTAATACTTGAAAATCCAAGAGACATTGAGGCAAAACTTGCCAAAAAAGGATGTGTCGTAAATTTTGATCCACTCATCAAATTGAGTGAGAAAAGAAAGGCCTTAATTCTTCGTGTCGAGGAAGCAAAAGCAGAAAGAAATCGTCTCTCTGCTAGCGTCCCTCAAGTGAAGAAAGAAGGTGGCGATATCCAAGCTATTTTTGCCCGAGTTAAAGAGATTAGTGCTAATAGTGCCAAAGACGAAGAAGAGCTTGGTAAAGTTGAAGAAGAAATTAAGGCATTCCTCCTTCCACTTCCAAACCTTCCAGATGATGATTTGCTTGCCGGCGGAAAAGAAAACAACAAGGTTATCCACGAATATGGAAAACCACAAAAATTCGATTTTTCTGCCAAAGATCATGTCGAACTTTGTGAGTCACTTGGTTTAATCGATTACGTTCGTGGCGCTAAGATGAGTGGACACGGATGCTGGGTTTATACTGGTTTAGGCGCACAACTTGAATGGGCTCTACTCAACTTCTTCATTTCTGAGCATCTTAAAGATGGATATAAATTCATTCTTCCACCTCACATACTCAACTATGAAAGTGGTTATGTCGCTGGGCAATTCCCAAAATTTATTGATGATGTCTTCTCTTTAGAAGGAGTTGAACCGAAGAAGTTCATTCTTCCAACTGCAGAAACAGCATTAGTTAATCTTCACCGCGATGAAATCATTCCTGGTAATAAATTACCACTCAAATACTTTGCCTACACACCATGCTATCGCAAGGAAGCTGGTACATATCGCACTGAAGAGCGTGGAATGATTCGTGGATATCAATTCAACAAAGTTGAAATGTTCCAATATACGACTGAAGAAGGCGATCAAGCTGCATTTGAAGAGTTGGTTAGTAAAGCCATTTCTTTAATGGAAAAACTTGGATTAACATTCCGCGTGTCTAAATTAGCCGCCGAAGATATTTCTGCTTCAATGGCTCGCACTTATGACATCGAAGTCTATATTCCAAGCATGGGCATTTATAAAGAAGTCAGCTCTGTTTCAACAGCACATGATTACCAAGCTCGACGTGGAATGATTAGATATCGTGACGAAACAACAGGCAAAACTAAATATGCCCGTACATTAAATGGTTCTGGTCTTGCTACTTCACGTGTCTTCCCAGCTATGATTGAGCAATTCCAACAACCTGATGGATCGTTTAAGATTCCTGAAGTCTTACGACCTTGGATGGGTGGTTTGGAATACATCAAACCTGTTAAATAAAGCATAAACAAAAGAGCAGTCAAAATGAATGACTGCTTTTTTTATTATATAAATCGTGATACTATTACTTCGCCATCGCGATAATTTACTGTGAACCAGGTCAGGATAGGAATATAGCAGCCTTAAGCAACTAGGTTATGTGCGATGGTTTAATTTTATGAAGACTCTAGATGAAAAATATATGAGAATTGCACTGAATTTAGCTAAAAAAGCTGAATCAGAGGACGAAGTTCCTGTTGGATGTGTGATTGTTGAAGATGGGAAGATTTTATCACGTGGTTCTAATAAGAGAGAGCAGAAAAACGACCCAACAATGCATGCTGAAATGATTGCTATTCGGAAAGCTTCGGCAAAGAAAAAATCGTGGAGACTCGAAAACTGCACGATTTATGTCACATTGGAGCCTTGTTCAATGTGTGCTGGAGCAATTTTGTGGTCGAGATTTAAAAAAGTTGTCTACGGTGCTAGCGATCCAAAAGGTGGTGCACTTGGTAGTTCATATAATTTGTTTGAACAACCAAATTTAAATCACCATCCAGAGATTGTTGGAGGCGTATTAAAAGAGGAATGTTCTGCTTTATTGACAAACTTTTTTAAAAAGAAACGCCTATAAATATATACAGTGTACAAAAATTGGTATAAAATTAACGAAAAGTAATACTTTTTAAGAACATTATGGATGAAGAAAAGGTAAAGAAAGAACAAGAAACAGAAGACGAACGCCATTTTCCTGTGAATTTGGAAGTTGGATTGACTTCTGAACAAGTTCAACAGAGAAATGAACAAGGTTTAGTTAACCGAATCCAAAAGCACGTCTCTAAATCTTACTGGAAAATCCTTCTAGATAACGTTTTAAACTTCTTTAACATACTCCTTTTTGGTTTATCTATTCTGATGATTATTGCGAAAATCGAAATTACTGCATTCGGTTTTCTTTTTATCTTAATAATTAATATTATTATTGGACTTTACCAAGACATTCACGCTCGTCATTTGGTTGATAAGTTACGTGTTGTTTCTTATCCAATGGCGAAAGTTCTACGTGATGGGAAAATTCTTGAAATTCCAGCAAACCAACTTGTCCTTTCTGATATTGTGAAAGTCGATCTTGGTGATCAAATTATATGTGACGGAACAGTTGTTTCTGGTTCATCTGAAGTTAATGAATCAATGTTGACTGGTGAATCTGTTGGTGTGGTGAAGGAAAGCGGAACAAAAATTTACTCTGGATCTTATGTCACATCTGGAAGATGTTTCTATCGCGTCGATAAACTCGGTAAAGATAACTACATTGAGAAGCTTCAAACGAAAGCAAAAGAGTTTAAACGTGCAAAATCAGAGATTTTGAACACGCTTAATTATATTTTCCGTATCATTTCTGTTATCGTTATCGTTCTAGGTGGAGCATTGTTTATTTCTGTTATTTCTAAAGGAAATCTTACCTATCCAGATATTATGGAAGGATCAGAGTTCCAAAAGACTGTACGAGCTATTTCTGGTTCGATGGTCGCGATGATTCCGACAGGAATGTACCTTTTAACATCAGTTACATTAGCTATCGGTGTTATTCGTTTAGCGAATCACCGTATGCTTGTTCAATCAATGTATTCCATTGAAATGCTCGCTCGTTGTGATGTTCTTTGTTTAGACAAAACAGGAACAATTACCGACGGCACAATGAGTATGAAAGAGATGGTCACACTCTCTAAAACAAGCGAATTTGACATTAAACGTATGCTCCACACTTTGGTGGATGCTACCGGTGATAATAACTCAACAGCAAACGCAATTTTAATTTCTTATTCTGATGCACCAGTTTTCGAATTCTACGGCGAAATCCCATTCAATTCTGAGAGAAAATACTCTGGTGTGTTCCTTTCTGACGGAAGAAACATTGTTTTGGGAGCTCGCGAATTCTTAGGCTGTGAAGACCAAGACATTATTAAGAAATGTCGTGAATTTGAAAGACAAGGACTTCGCGTTTTGCTTGTTGGTCAAACAAAGAAGGAAGTCAGCGTAGATAAAGATTTACCAAAATTAGAATTCCTCGCAATTCTTGTAATTGAAGATCACATTCGTGAAGATGCATACGAAATCGTTAAATGGTTTAACGAAAACGACGTTGGTCTTCGCGTGATTTCTGGCGACAACCCAATCAGTGTTAGCCAAATTGCTAACAGAGTGGGAATTCCAGGCGCAGAGAAATTCATTTCTCTGGATGGTATGTCCTTAGATGAAGTGCGATTAATCGCAAACAAATATACTGTCTTTGGACGTGTTTCACCTGAACAAAAACAAGTTATCGTTGAAACACTTCAAGATAATGGGCACACAGTCGCAATGACTGGTGATGGTGTTAATGATATTTTAGCTTTGAAAGTGGCAGACTGTTCTATCGCAATGGCTTCTGGTACAGACGCAACAAAAAATACTGCACACTTAGTTGCTTTAGATTCTAATTTCGGGTCACTTCCAAAGGTTGTTGCAGAAGGCCGACGTGTTATTAATAACCTTCAAAGAACATGTACATTGTTCCTTACAAAAACTGTCTTTGCTATCATTATGACATTGATGTTCTTTATCGTTGGTTTGGTTAAAATTACCGACAAAACCTTCATTAATTACCCATTTATTACAAACTCAATGTACTTGTGGGAACTCTTAACAATTGGTATTGGATCGTTCTTCTTATCGATTCAGCCAAACGAAGAAAGATTACATTCATCATTTATTGTCAACATCTTAAAACGCACATTCCCGGCAGCATTGGTACAGATTTTAATTCCTTCTGTTTTCTTTATTATTAATCTTGCTAACCCTGCTGCTTTTGGAACGAACTACCACGGATACGAAACCGCAATTACGTTCAGTATTGTCGGGTTCAGTTTTGGAAGTATTGTTATCTTTGTGCGTACATGTTGGCCATTTGACAAGTATCGTATTGGCTTAGTAATTTCTATCTTGGTTATCTTTGTTGTGATGGTCTTGATTGATAAGTTTGTCATTTATGACAATAGTTTAATTAAAACTGGTGATTCTCGTTCAATTTTTACGATTGAATACGATTTAATTACAAAGGAAAACTGGTGGATCTTATTCTTGATCTGCGTGTTATCAATTCCTGCTTTATTCTTATTTGAATTTATTGCTAACGCGTCATTAAATCGCTTAGCTGAAAAGAATGAAAAATTTAGAGGTGTTATCGATGAAAATATCATTGGAAGTTCAACGAGCTCTAAAAAATAACAAACCTGTTGTTGCTTTAGAGTCGACAATTATTTCTCACGGCATGCCTTATCCAAAGAATGTGGAGACGGCAATGTTGGTTGAAAAGACCATTCGTGAACACGGTGCAATTCCAGCCACAATAGGAATTATTGATGGGGAACCAGTCATTGGAATGAGTCCTGAAGAAATTGAGGAATTCGGAAAAAGAAAAGGGATTTGCAAGGTTTCTAGAAGAGATTTACCAATTGTTTTTGCTAAAAAGACATGGGGCGCGACTACTGTTGCCGCCACAATGATTCTAGCAAATATGGCTGGTATCGAGGTCTTTGTTACTGGTGGTGTTGGAGGCGCACATCGTGGCGCTCAAAACAACTTTGATATTTCTGCCGACTTAGAAGAACTCGGCAAAACAAATGTTACTGTTGTCTCTGCCGGTGTTAAAGCTATTCTTGATTTGAAACTTACTCTCGAAATCCTTGAAACTAAAGGTGTTCCAGTTCTTTCATATCAATCAGATGAATTCGCCGATTTCTATACTCGCCATTCTGGAATCAAGATGGAGAACGTTGTGAATACTCCTCGTGAAGTCGCTGAGATTATTCATGCAAAACGCGTAAACAAGCTTGATGGTGGAATTCTTGTCGCTAATCCAATTCCAGAAGAAGATGCGATGGACAGCGATGTTATTAATGCCGCTATCGAGACAGCCTTAAAGAAAGCTGATGAACAGCATATCGAAGGAAAAGACATTACTCCATTCCTTCTTAAAACCATTGTCGAATTAACTCATGGTGATTCTCTAGAATCAAATATCAAATTAGTTATTAATAACGCTAAATTAGGAAGTGCGATTGCTGCTGAATTAACTAAATTATGAAAATTGAAGCAAAGTTCCAACTTGGTCTGCTCAAATTGATCAAAGACATACCTCTTGATGAGATTAATGTTATTTTACTTTGCGAACATGTTAAATCGAATAGACAAACATTCTATTATCATTTCCGTGACATCTCAGATGTGGTGGAGTCAATCTTTTTAAAAGAGAAGACATCATTCAATACAAAGTTCAAAGATTTTGATGGGGTGATAAAACAATTAATTGCATATGTGAACAGCAAATATTCGTTCCTTTATGCCATTAACAAATCATTTTGTAGTGAGAAAGAAGAATCGTTCTTCTATTCTTACTTCTATAGTGCAATTTCCAATCTGCTAGGAGATGTGAAAAAGATTCCAAACGGTAATTCCATCATGCGTTATTTATGCACATTATACTCGTCTGAGATGATGTATTGGTTAGCGCAAAGAAGGCGTGAAAAACCTGAGATGTTATCACGTCGAATGAAAGTTATTTGGAGTTACTTTACAAACCAATATCACATCGATTTACGCAGGATTTAAGGGGGATTTTATGAAAAAAGAATCAGTTATTAGCACAGTATTTTTGTTAATTGTCTTGGCTGTAGCCATTATTATGGGACTAACAGTTATTTCTGATGCATTTGAAAAATTATACGAATCAGAATTATCTCCAGTTCTATTCACATTGATCGTTCTAATTTTAGGATTTGTTTTTAATGTGATTTGGATGGAAGTTGCTCATGTTGTTGGCGCAAAAGTTGGCAAGTGCAAAGTTGTCGCGGTGAATTGTTACTATCTTGGTTTTAAAAAGAGCAAAGATGGTTGGAAGTTTGGTGTTGATGACTTTGATGGATTAACCGGTGAAACAAAAATTATCAAAACAGAGAAGAGCAAATTAAATGCTTATGTTTGGATGCCAATCGTTTTTTATGCTGCTGAACTTGCTGGATGTATTGTTCTATATTCCATGGGACAAAGCGCTCCAAAAGATAGCGCTCTTAAATGGTTAGCCATCGCTGGATTACTCTGGATAATCCTTTCATCAATCTTATTCGTTTACGATTTTATTCCATTTAAATTAGATACATTTAATGATGGATATAGATTGTCTTTGTTAACAAAACCAGAAAATGCTAAGGCGTTGCTTGATTACATGAATTATCAAGGAAGATTGTCTTATGAAGGCAAGGCAGTTGATTTAGAGTTCAATGAAAAGATTTCTGACTTCGCTGTTGAATCAAATCTTATTGTTGTTGAACAGGCATTATTAAAAGGAGACTATAAATCAGCTTCAGAAATGCTTCAAAAGATTAAATCATCAGAAGTTAAAATTGATCCATTTTTAACAAAAAGAGTCGTTACTCAAGAAATGTTTATTGCCTTAATGAATAACCCTCTTGAGGAAGTTAAAAAGTATTATGACGAACAAGTTGGAGATGCTGATCGTAAATACATTTCAAACGAAACATCGGTTGAGGCTTTAAGAACATATGCATTAATCGCGGGTCTCATTGATGACTCCCAATTCGAGGTTCAATATGCTATTTCCAAGAAAGAAAAGGCCTTAAAAAAGGTTCCTTCTGTTTATCTCCAAGAGGAAAAAAAGTTGTTCGAGGAAGTGGTAAAAAAGATTCAGAAAAAACACCCTGATTGGAAGAAATAAAAAAGAAAAAGAAGCGGTAATTCCGCTTCTTTTTTTGCAAAACTCAACTATTTTGAATTAATCTTTTTCTTCGTAACGATCATTGCTTTCCCATGGGAAGTCTTCGTAAATATCTGAGTCTTCTTGGATGTTAGCAAGTTTGCATGTGTGTTCACCAGGTTTAAGATGAAGAATTTTAACTGATGAAGAGTCATCCATGAAGTCATCAAGATCTAAATTAAACGTTTTGCAGAGCAAGGCTAATTCAGATTTTTCTGGTTTATAAAGATCTTTACGGATCTGCCACAAGACTGGTAAAGAAAGTCCACAGGATTTGCAGAATTTCTTATCCGAGAAGCCTGTTCGTTTTTGAATAAAATCGATTTTTTCAAGTAGAGTCATTATTTTGCTTTTTTCAGTAAGTCACGAATTTCAGAAAGAAGTTCAACTTCAGTTGGCTCTGGTGCTCCAGGTTCAACTGGTGCTGGTCTTTCTTCTGGGTGTTTCTTATAGTATTCTTCTTTAGCTTTTGCTTTAGCTTCTTCTTTAAGGTTGTGGAAGTAACCGATAACCTTAATAATGGTGAATAAGACAAAGGCAATAATGATGAATGAAACAACAGCGTTAATTAATGAACCCCAGTCAATAATTGCACAACCATTGTAGTAGTATTTAGCACCGTGTTGTGTATACATACCAGCTTCAGTTGGTGTGAATCCTTTGGCTAAGAATTCGCTAACAGTGTAAACATTTTCGTATCCTGCTGGTGCGGTTTGAGCTTCACTAGCAGCTGGAAGAATAGTAACTAATCCTTTTAAGCCACCTGGAACTCTCCACATGCAGAGGTTTAACAAAATGTTAACAAGAGCATTAACAATTGCTCCGAAG
>CAMGZN010000008.1 GCA_946183335.1 uncultured Caryophanales bacterium
TTATTTAAATTGGAGAAAATTTATAATAGTGAAAATTTTAAAAATATATTTACAAAACATTTAGTTTTGGTACTATTTTTGTACCGACAGTTGAATTTAATTCAATATAAAAGAGGTGAAACATATGGAACAAGAAAGACGTCAAAGAAGAGGGTTTGGAAGTTTCCTTCCTTACATTCTCATTTTAGCCGCCATTGGCGCATTCATCTGGATGATTGTGGCCTTAACTGGTAGCAAAACTACTCGTTGGGATTCAAATCAAAGAAATCTTTATTCAAAAATCACTGAAAATCATATTCAATGCGTTGAAGTCTATAACAAAGAGACCATGTATGAAGTTAGTGGTAAAGGTCTTGATAAAGAAAATAACGCGATTACATTCACATTTACTTGTGATGCCGCGACATTTAATACAAAAGTTGATTTTGACGGAGATGCTGGAACTGAAGAAACTTCAATTCGCGAAGAATTAGAACACGCCGTTGAAAAGTATCAAGAAGATTTCCCATCCGAAAAGGCAAAATCCTATTTCCATGATGAATATGCCTTTAATGTGTCTTTCTGGGATTCCTGGGGCCCAACAATTATTACATTGGTCTTCACAATCCTCATTGCAATTTTCTTGTTCTCCCGTTTATCTTCCTCTGTAAATGGCGCCAACAACAAAGCCATGGACTTCGGACGTTCTAGAGCTAGAAAAGTCGAAGATTCTAAGGTTCGTTTTAGCGATGTTGCTGGTTGTGATGAAGAAAAAGCAGAAATGCAAGAAATCGTCGAATACCTCAAAGAACCAGGAAAATTCACCAAATTTGGTGCCAAATTACCAAAAGGTATCCTTCTTGTTGGAAACCCAGGTACTGGTAAAACTTTATTAGCTAAAGCCGTTGCCGGAGAAGCTGGTGTTCCATTTTTCTCTATTTCTGGTTCCGACTTTGTCGAAATGTTCGTTGGTGTTGGCGCTGGACGTGTTAGAGATATGTTTAGAAAAGCTAAAGCTTGTGCGCCATGTTTAGTGTTCATCGATGAAATCGATGCTGTTGGACGTCAACGTGGCGCTGGTTTAGGCGGTGGTAATGATGAACGCGAACAAACATTGAATCAACTTTTAGTTGAAATGGATGGCTTCGAAGATAACTCGGGAATTATTGTTATTGCCGCAACCAACCGTGATGATGTTCTCGATCCAGCTCTCTTAAGAGCAGGACGATTCGATAGAACAATTACTGTTAACTTACCAGATAAGAAAGGACGTGAAGCAATCTTCAAAGTCCATTCTCGTAATAAACTCATTGATCCAAAGGTTGATTTCGAAGCTCTTGCTAAGAGAACAGTTGGATTTAGTGGTGCCGATATTGAAAATATCATGAACGAAGCAGCTATTCTTGCTGTTCGTGGTAATAAGCCAATGATCGGCATCAAAGAAATTGATGAGGCGATTGATCGTCGTATTGCTGGACCAGCCAAATCCTCTAAAGGATTAAACGAAAAAGAACGTAAGCAAATTGCTTACCATGAAGCTGGACACGCCATTATTGGTCTTAAACTGAAAGATTCTGATAAAGTCCAAAAAATCACCATTATCCCGCGTGGTCGTACAGGTGGTCACGTGTTGATGACACCAGAAGACGACAGATTCTTGCTCAGCAAAGCTGAATTGGAAGCTCGTATTATTGGTTATTTAGGTGGACGTTCATCTGAAGAAATTTTCTTCAAAGATGTTTCTACTGGCGCGTCAAACGATATCGAAGTAGCGACACGTATTGCTCGTATGATGGTTACCGAATATGGCATGAGTTCACTTGGACCAATCCAATATGAACACGATTCCGGATCAGTCTTCCTTGGAAGAGACTACACTTCAACACAACGCAACTTCTCCACTCAAGTAGCTTTTGAAATTGACACAGAAGTTCGTAAAATTATCGAATCTGCTCACAAAAAAGCTCTTGAGCTTATTGAGGAAAATAAAAAAGAAGTTATTTTAATTGCCGAAACTCTTCTCGAACAAGAGACCATTACTGCTGAAGAAATTGATATTCTTCTAAAAGAAGGTTCCTTAAAGAAGAAGGAAACAAAGAAAGAAAAAGGTAAAGAAGAACCAGAGGTTGCAGTTAAAAAAGAAAAAGAACCTGAACCAAAGGTTGAAGAAAAGCCTGAAGAAAAATAATAAGGGAGTATTTACTCCCTTTTCATTATGTGGAAAATTGGAAATGTAGAAATTAAATCAAGAGTGGTTCTTGCTCCAATGGCGGGAATTACTTCTTTAGCATACCGTAATTTTATGAAGCGTTTCGGTGTTGGTTTAACCGTAACAGAAATGGTTTCTGATTGCGGTTTAATCTACGGGAACGATAAGACAATTGAATATTTGAAAACCGCAAATGAAGAACGACCTGTGGCAATTCAATTATTTGGTGGAGACGCAGACAATATTTGTAAAGCCATTGATGTTGTTTTAAAAGAAAATCCAAACATTGATTTCATTGATATTAATCTAGGTTGCCCCGTTCCAAAAGTGACAAAAACTGGTGCTGGATCAGCGATGTTGAAGGACCCAGAAAAGCTATTCAAATACATGAAAAAAATTTGTGATTATTCGCCTCTTCCTGTGACCGCCAAAATCCGTTTAGGTTGGGATGAAAAATCGATTAACTTTATGGAAAATATCCAAGTTTTGGAGAAGGCTGGAGTTAAAGCAATTGGGCTTCATACAAGAACAGCAAAACAAGGATATTCTGGAAAAGCAAATTACGAAATTATTCGAGATTTGCAAGGAAAAATGAGCGTTCCGTTAATAATTTCTGGAGATATTTATTCTTTGGACGAAACCTTGCAATTCCTTGATATTTCGAAAGCAACAGCCGTGATGGTGGCTCGTGGTGGAGTTGGCCATCCGAGACTTATTGAACAACTAAATCATTACTTCGAAACCGGTGAAAAATTACCTGACGCAACTCTTGAAGAAAACATCAACTATTTATTAGAGTTTGCCGATATGCTCATCGAAGAAAAAGGTGAGTATAAAGCGATGATGCTTCTCAGGGGCATTGCTACAAAGTTTTTTGATGGTTATCCAAACACTAAAAGAATCAAAAATGCTATCGCTCAAACACTTACAACTCGTGAGCAATTATTACGCATTTTGAGCGAATACCGATAAATTCCACATTGTTCCAATGCTTCGTTTATGGTATAGTCATAGCGAGGTTTTTCAAAATGGAAGAAAAATTAACTGATCAAGAACGTGCCAGAAGAGATAAATTGGCGCGATATAAAGAACTCGGAGTTGATCCATACGGCAAGAAATTTGTTCGTAGTGACAGCATTAAATCTGTTCGCGAAAAAGCCGCTGGGAAAGACAACGAACAACTAGAAGCAAATCCAATTTACGTCACGCTTGCTGGACGTATTATGGCCTTAAGAAAAATGGGTAAAGCTTCATTCATGAACATCAAAGATGTTACTGGCAATATTCAATGCTATGCTGGTATCGATGTTGTTGGCGAAGAAGCTTATACAGTTTTTAAACTTGCCGACCTTGGCGATATTGTTGGTGTTTATGGTCGAGTCATGCTTACAAGAACTGGTGAATTAACCGTTCGTGTTGAGAAATACACACACCTCACTAAATCGCTTCGCCCGCTTCCAGAGAAATTCCATGGTTTAACTGATGTTGAAGAACGTTATCGTCACCGTTATGTCGATTTGATTATGAATGACGATTCGATGAAGATTGCTCTTGCTCGACCAAGAGTCATTCGTGCTATCCAAAATTATTGCGATAAGCTCGGATTCGTTGAAGTTGAGACAAGTATCTTATCACCAATTTTAGGTGGTGCTTCTGCTCGTCCATTCATCACTCATCACAACACATTGGACAAGGATTTCTATCTCAGAATCGCGACAGAAATTAACCTTAAAAAATGTATCGTTGGTGGCATGGAAAAGGTGTATGAAATTGGACGCTTATTCCGCAATGAAGGAATGGATACAAAACACAATCCAGAATTCACCACAATTGAACTTTACCAAGCATACGGAAATCTTCAAGATATGCGAGAATTTGCGGAGAATTTGTTCAGAGAAGTAGCTTTAAAAGTTGTTGGATCAACCACAATTCCATATGGTGAAAAAACCCTTGATTTAGGTAAGCCATTTGGATGGAAAACAATGGTGGAAGTTGTTAAGGAAGCAACCGGTGTTGATTTTGATAAAAACGTCTCATATGAAGAGGCTGTTGAACTTGCGAAAAAACATGGTGTCAAACTTGAAAAACACTTCAATACAGTTGGCCACATTATTAATGCATTCTTTGATCAAAAATGTGATGACTTACTCCAAGAGCCAACGTTCGTCTATCGCTATCCAATTGAGGTTTCTCCACTTACCAAAAAGTGTGAAGACAACCCATTGTTCACCGATCGTTTTGAATTATTTATCGGCGGTTGTGAATACGGAAATGCTTATAGCGAATTAAATGATCCGATTGATCAAAAAGAACGTTTTGAAAAACAACTTGAAGCCAAGAAACTTGGCGATGAGGAAGCCTCCGAAATGGACGAAGACTTCCTTGAAGCTCTCGAATATGGAATGCCACCTTGTGGTGGAATTGGAATTGGAATTGACCGACTTGTCATGCTAATGACAAATCAACAATCAATTCGTGAAGTAATTCTCTTCCCATGTATGAGAGACTCCTCGAAATAATTAAATGAATTTGGGTAGCTTGCTACCCTTTTTCTTACTCATTTTTCATTATTCCAATCTTTTCCTATACAAGAAGTAGCACTTCATTTATAATAATGAAGCGAGAAATCGCATTACTCTCTGTTTGTAGTGAATACAAACCAGATAGACCAAAGGGAGGTGCCTGTATGAAAAAGTACGAAATCATGTACATCGTGAAAGATGGTCTCGATGATGAAAGCCGTAAAGCTGAAATCGAGAAACTTCACGCCATTCTTACTAGCAACGGTGCAAAAGTCACTAAGGTTAATGAATGGGGATTGAGAAACTTTGCTTATCCAATCAACGATATGCTCAAAGGCTACTATGTTGTTATTAAAGTAACAGCTGACAAAGCGGCTCTTGACGAATTCGCTCGATTAACAAAGATCAATCAAAACGTTGTACGTCACTTAATCACAGTTGACAAAGACTAATTGAGGAGGAGATTTACATTATGATGAATCGAATTTGCTTAGTCGGAAGACTAACTCGTGATCCAGAACTCAGACGCACGAACAGCGAAGTAGCTGTTTGCTCATTCACACTCGCGGTCGATGACCGCGTAAAAGACGCGCAAGGAAACAAAACCACAACCTTTATTGGTGTCACTGTGTTTAATAACCAAGCTGACAATTGTGCTAAGTTCCTTCGCAAAGGCTCGTTAGCAGGCGTAGACGGACGCATCCGCCAACGCACATTCGAACGCCGTGATGGTAGCAAAGCATCAGTGATCGAAATTGTGGCTGACTATGTCACATTCCTTGATCCAGCTTCAAAGAACCGTGAAATTCCAAACGAAGAAATCATCTTTGATGAAGTTCGTGAAGAAGCACCGGTTGATGAATCTAAAAATTTAGATTCTATCGAAGTTACAGATGATGACTTACCATTCTAAAAAGTAAGAAAGGAATAATTATGGGATTCAAAAAGATTAGACCTCATAAGAAGGTGTGTTACTTCACAAAGAATAAAGTGAAATACATCGATTATAAGGATGCTGAATTACTTAGTAAATTTATTACACCAACTGGAAAAATTGCTTCCCGTCATTCGACAGGAACATGTGCTAAATATCAACGCGAACTTGCGAAAGCAATTAAGAACGCTCGATACATGGCCTTACTTCCATACGTTCAAGACTAATTAGTTCAAAGATTAAAAGCCTTCCAAATGGATGGCTTTTTTTATTGCTTTATTCGCGTATCGTGTTTTATTATAAATACACACGTATTGGAGCCACATATATGAAAACACTTTATTGGATTTTCCCTTGTTATAACGAGGAAGAATGTTTAAATCCTTCTGCAGAAAAGATTTTTGCGTCCTATGAAAAATTAGTCTCAGATGGACTTATTTCAAAAGATTCAAAAGTTGTTTTTGTTGATGATGGCTCAAAAGACAAAACATGGTCAATTATTGAGGAATTAGCAGGGAAATCGAAGTTCGTTGTTGGTGTTAAACTTTCTAGAAACAAAGGCCACCAATATGCTGTCGAAGCAGGCTTAGCGTATGCTTACGACAAGAAAGCTGACTTCACAATTACCATGGATGTTGACCTCCAAGATGACATTAATGTTACTGGCGAAATGGTTCAAAAATATCTTGAAGGAAACGATGTTGTTTATGGTGTTAGAAAGAAACGCAAAACCGATTCATTCTTTAAAAGAAAAACCGCTCGTTCATACTATAAGTTTATGAAAAAGCTTGGTGTAGAGATTGTCGAGGATTCCGCGGACTTCCGCTTACTATCGTATCGCGCCGTCGGAGCTTTGCTTTCCTATCAGGAATCAAATCTATTTTTACGCGGAATCGTTCCACAGATTGGTTATCCATCTGCGAAAGTGGAATATGATCGTTTAGCTCGTCAACAAGGCGAGACACATTACAAGCTATCCAAGATGTTGCTATTAGCAAGCGACGGAATGACTTCCTTCTCATCTAAACCATTAACTGCGATTGGTAAGTTTGGGATTTTTGTGATTGCTTTATCCTGTTTATTTGCTTTAACAATTGGAATTATCCACATATGTGGAGTTTATATATTCTCGATTTTCTACTACTTATTTGCTTTTATCGCGTTTAACACAGGAATTATTCTTTGTGCTTTAGGTGTGATTGGTTTATATGTTGGAAAGATCAACATTGAATCAAAAAAACGTCCACATTACTTTATTGAAAAGACGACTGAGGATAAATAATGGCGAAAATTGGTGCTTTCTTTACTAAAGTAAGAGATGTTGTAATCAACTTCATCCAAAAGTATTGGTTCTGGCTTTCGCTTGCTTTGGTTGTCATTTTAGCGGTGGTAATTCGCATTCCTTTAATGACGAAGATGAGTGGAGATTATCACAACTTCTTAAAGCCTTGGTACCAATCATTACTTGAGGATGCAAAAGGTTTCTTAGCGAGTGATGATGCTGATTATACACCAACATATTTATATTTCTTAGCCTTCTTATCTTTGTTCAAATTCGACATTGAAGGTCAAGCTTTGAATTATTCAATTAAGTTCATTTCGATGGGATTTGAACTTGGAACAGCAATCCTTATTTTCTTCATCTTAAAATTTATTTTAAAGAAACATGATGCAATTACTCTTCTTGGAGTATTTTTAGCATTGTTCCTTCCACAGATTTTCTTAAATAGTGCGTTTTGGGGCCAATGTGACGCGATTTATGTTTTCTTTATTGTTTTGTCTTTGTTCTTTGTTTTAAAAGGGAAATCAGCATGGGCTTCAGTTGCCTTTGCAATTTCGTTTACATTCAAATTGCAAAGTATTTTTTTCCTACCTGTGCTTATCCTACTTTGGTTTAAGAAGAAATTTAAACTTTATTGGTTATTATTGGTTCCGGTCATCTATGTCGTGATGATGATTCCAGCGATGGCGTGTGGTAGAAGCTTTGCTTCCTGTATCAATGTATACTTCGATCAAACCGAAGAATATCCATTCCTATCGGTGAATGCACCAAGTATGTACATCTTTATGTACAAATCCCAGATTACAAACGAATCGGTGATGGATCATTTGGTTCCTGCAGCAACATACTTTGGTCTTGCGTTAATAGTTATACTATTAATCTTCCTCTTCTTGGCCTACAAAGATGTAACACTTGATGAAATTGTTAAGATTTCATTCTTGTTAGCTTTGTTCGCTCCGTTTGTTTTACCTTCGATGCACGAAAGATACTTCTATCTTGCTGAAGTGTTCGCAATTCTTTACGTCGCGGTTAATCCAAAGAAATGGTACATTTCCTTCTTAGCGGTCGCGGGTACATTCCAAGGTTATAACAACTATCTATTTAATACATATTATCTTGATAACAATAACCTCAACCTGATTGTTGGTGCTATATCAATTCTTGCTGCGTTAATTTTATTAATCTATGATACATTTAAAGGAAAAACACTTGGTTTTCCTAAAAAAGAAGCTCCTCAAGCATAGTCTATAGTCATTAATTAATTATTTATAATTAAGTAGTGGAGAACAATTTAAGAATTTGCTAAACTATGTTTAAGGAGTTTTATTATGGCATCATTAATCGTTTACTTCTCTCATACTGGAGAAAACATTGTTGACGGAAATCGTGAAATCATTCACAAAGGTTTTACTGAAATCGTCGCTGAAAAAATCCAAAAAATCACAGGTGGGGCATTAATTGGTTTGAAACCAGTCGAAGAATATCCATTTGGATATGAAGAATGCAATAAGCGCGCTCGTCATGAGTATGAAGAAAATATTCTTCCTGCGATTGCAAATTTACCTGCATCTATTGATGCATATGACACAATTTATATTGGGTTCCCACTTTGGTATCGTTCTTACCCAAGAATTATTGCTAGCTTCTTAAAGCAATATTCATTCGTTGGCAAAGTTGTTAAACCATTCTGCACCAACGAAGAAGGATCTTTTGGATTTATGGAATTAGAGCTTCGTGGCGCGGTCAAAGGTGCGATTGTTAAAGAAGGTTTAGCAATTCGTGGCTATGACGCTGAAAAATCGGACGAAGTTGTGAAGAATTGGGTTGAAAAATAATGAAATTATTACGTGACGATATCTACTATGTTGGTGTAAATGACCACAAGTTAGATTTATTTGAAGGTCAATACATTGTTCCTAATGGAATGGCCTATAACTCATACCTGATTAAGGATGACTTAATTGCGATTTTTGATACTGTTGATGTGAAATTCACTAAAGAATGGTTGGCGAACTTAAAAGAAGTTCTTGGTGATCAAAAGCCAACATACTTAATTGTTCAACATATGGAACCAGACCATTCAGCAAATATCCTTGAATTCCTGAAAGTTTATCCAGAAACATTTGTTGTCGGAAACTCCAAAACTTTCGCGATGATGGAACAGTTCTATCATCCTGAATTAAAACACAAATTAGTGGTGAATGATGGGGACACACTTAACCTCGGAAAACACACTCTAAAATTTATTTTTGCACCGATGGTTCACTGGCCAGAAGTTATGGTCACTTTTGACGAAAAAGCCAAGACACTTTTTAGTGCTGATGCGTTCGGAAAATTCGGTGCATTAGACGTTGAAGAAGACTGGGCTTGCGAAGCTCGTCGTTACTACATTGGAATTGTTGGAAAATACGGTTTTCAAGTGCAAAATATCCTGCAAAAGGCCGCTAAATTGCCTATTGAGATGATTTGTCCACTCCATGGTCCAGTGCTTGATAAAGACTTAAATTATTACCTTAATTTGTATGACATTTGGTCCTCGTACAAGAGCGAAACCGATGGTGTCGCAATCTTCTATACAACAGTGTATGGACACACAAAAGAAGCAGCCGAATTATTGGCCGAAAAACTTCGTGAAAAAGGTTGCCCAAAAGTGGCAATTACAGACCTCGCTCGAGAAGATATGGCGGAGGCTGTTGAAGATGCTTTCCGTTATCCAAAGATTGTTCTTGCGACAACAACTTACAACATGCAGATTTTCCCATTCATGCATACCTTTATTGATCATCTCACTGAACGTTTATTCCAAAACAAAACAATTGCGTTGATTGAAAATGGTACTTGGGCTCCTGCTGCAGCTAAATTAATGAAAGAAAAACTTGCTAACAGTAAGAATCTCGAATTTATTGAACCATCAATTCGTATTCTCTCTGCTTTAACAGAAGAAAATAGAAAACAAATCGAAGCTCTAGCTAATGAATTAATGAAACCAAGCAAGAATCTTGCTGGAGATAAGAAAATTGAAGCTCCTGCCGTTAAACATCACTTTGCATGTAAGATTTGCGGATTCGTTGTTGAATATGAAGGTGAAGTACTTCCAAAAGATTTCGTTTGTCCAATCTGCAAACACCCAGCTTCTGATTTTCAAAAAATTGATTAATTGACAAAAAATAAGAGCAATTCGGAACTTTTTAGGTTTTTGTGAACTAGTTCTACAAAATTGCTCTTTTTTTGTTTCTTTCTAAGGAAGATAATTGATATAATATCAATACTTATCTATGAAAAAGATCGGTGGAACATTCAAATTAGTTGCTTTTATCCTCATTGTTGTTGAGCTTGCTTTAATTGCAGCTTTTGGCATCTTTTATTTTGAAAATGTCTTCCAGCTCAAAGAAAGGGTATCAGTCGAAATTATTTACGCTGTTTCAGCAACTTTAATCGGACTTGATGTTGTTTTTGTTTGGGTTTCTGTTCTTGTTTTCTCTATTAAGAGAAAGAAAACAGATTTAATGGCTGCCGATCTTATTGGCGGTGACGTCCAAGAAGCCTATAACTTTGGCATGATTGGCCTTGTCGTTGTTGATGAAAATAACGTTGTTATTTGGATTAACGATATTTTCCATGACCGTAACTTAGAAATTCTTGATCAAAATATTCTTGAATGGCAACCAAAGCTTCAAGAAATTCAAAAAGGCGGCGATGCCATCTGTAAATTAGTTATTAACTCACGTAACTATGACGTGAAATATTTGCCTGATGCTGGACTTTATATCTTTAAAGATAATACCGACCTTGAAACAACAACTACATTCGCGAAAAAGAATAGTACCGTTATTGGTATGGTAATTATTGATAATTACTCTGACGTTTCTAGCAGTGTTGATGACGCGAACGACACAATTTCTAAGATTCGTAATGAAATCTTTAAATATTGTGATGAATTCGACGTATTATTACGTCGTTATCGCAACGATGCATATTTCCTTGTGTGTAATTTTGAATCACTTCAAAAGATGGAGAATGATAAGTTCTCTTTATTAGAGAAAATCCATTTAATTGGAGAAAATGAAGATACTCCACCAACATTATCTATGGCTTTTGCCCATGATATTCCGGATATAAATAAGTTAAACGAAATGACAAATGCCGCGATTGAAATTGCGATGTCTCGTGGTGGTGATCAAGTTGTTGTTTCTCCATATGGACAATCTTTGAAATTTTATGGTGGTAAGGTCGAGGCTCAAGAGAGTCGTAACAAAGTTAAAGTTCGTGTTATGGCCGACTCTGTTCTTTCACTAATTCGCAACTCTTCTAACGTCATTATCATGGGTCACGCGGTCGCTGATATGGATGCGATCGGCGCGTGCCTAGGTATGAAATCAGTTTGTGACTATTGTAAGAAACCAGTAAAAATCGTTTACGATCCAAAGAACACTGAGCGAAAGACTCGTTCGGCTATGACAGCGACATTCTCTAGAGAAGAACTTGAAAAATTAACTGTCTCTCCAGATGATGCTTTAGCTTTGCTAAAAGCAAATACATTAGTCATTGTTTGTGATATTCATAGACCAACAATGACAATGGCACCAAAGGTACTTGAAAAAGCCACGAAAGTAATGGTCATTGACCATCATAGACGTAGTGAAGAATTCATTGAATCACCGGTGTTCAATTATATTGAACCAAGTGCTTCTTCATCGTGTGAAATGATTGCTGAATTGATTCATTATTCAAGCGCGAACCCACGTATTAATATTCCAAGCGCATACGCTACCGTAATGCTCTCTGGAATCTTTATGGATTCCAACTACTTCAAATCAAAGAGTTGTGGTATACGTACATTCGAAGCTTCAATGATTCTTAAAGAAATGGGCGCCGATAACTCCATCGCTGACGATTTCTTAAAAGACGACTTTGAAGAATACGCGCTTATTACGCATATTATTTCGAGCCTCAAAACTCCATATTATGGAGTTGTTTACTGTTTGGCCGATGAAGAAGATATCATTGAGCAAGCGACGCTTGCCAAGGTTGGAAACCAATGCATGCAGATGAAGGGTGTAAACGCGTGCTTTGTTATCGGACGTACAGGCGCTAACGAAACACGTATTTCATGTCGTAGTGATGGCACAGTCAACGTTCAATTATTAGCTGAGAAGATGAATGGTGGTGGCCACTTTACTATGGCTGCTGGTGCCTTTAAAAATACACCAATTGATAAAGTTGAAGAGAAACTTCTCGATGTTCTAAAAGAATATCTCAATGACGCACGAACAATGCCGGAGAAACACTAATGAAAGTAATTTTGTTAAAGGATGTTAAAGGCGTTGGCAAAAAGCAAGAAATCGTCAATGTAAAAGACGGTTATGGTGCGAATTATTTAATCCCACATGGGCTTGCTGTGATGTATTCAGAGAAGTCACTTGAGATTCTCAACAATCAGAAAGCTGACCAAGCTGCAGAAATTGCAAAAAACATTGCAAAAGCAAAGGATATTGCTGCAAAACTCAAAGATATTGTTCTTGAATTTAGCGCCAATTCAGGAAGTGGTGGAAGAATGTTTGGGACAATTTCTTCAAAACAGATCGCAGCTGAGTTACAAGCTAAATACGGCATCGAAATTGATAAGAGAAAATTCGTCAATAAAACCGTTGTTGACGCATTCGGATATACGAAGTTACAAATTGAATTATACAAAGGCGTGATTGGTGAAATTAATGTTCACGTCAACGAAAGCAAATAAGGAGGAGACTATGGCGATTGATCGTAAAAATTTACCACATAATACAGAAGCCGAAAAAGCCGTACTAGGTTCGATGCTTAAGAGCTCCTCAATTTTAAGTGATGGCGTTGGGAAGCTAACTGATGATGACTTTTTCCCAGAGAATAAGAACCATGTTGTTATTTTCCAAGCTATGCAAAGATGCTTTAAACGCGGAACTGCTGTTGATGTTCAAACTGTTGTTGATGAATTAATTAACGCCAAAGACTTAGAAACATCTGGCGGACCAGAATATCTACTTGAACTCGCAGATAGTGTTGTTACTTTTTCAAATATTGAAAACTACATCAAGATTGTCCAAGACCAATCATTGTTAAGACATTTCTTGTTAACCCTTGAGAACATCGAAGATAACTATAAAAACAACGACATTGATAATGTTTCAGACTTTTTATCTATTAGTGAAAAACAAATTAACTCAGTTACAGAAAAGAGACGAATTGGAGATTTCCAATCCGCTCGTGAAGTTACAAGTAAACTTTCTCAAGAATTCAAAGATTTAAAAGCTACAACATCTGACGATACTGTTACCGGTGTCCCAACTGGATTTCCAAAGATGAATTTATTAACACACGGGTTTCATCCAGGAGAGTTTATTGTTATTGCTGCTCGTCCAGGTGTCGGAAAAACAGCTTTGTCTTTAAACCTTGCAATGAATGCTGCGTTACGTGGTTATCCTGTGGCCTATTTCTCATTGGAAATGCCATCTAATGTTTTGTTTAAACGTTTGGTTTCAGGAGATTCAAACGTTCCATTTGACTGGTTACAAACTGGTTATAACATTACTCCAAACACCAGATTAAAACTCCAACAATCGTGTGAACGTCTTGGCGAAACCAAGATTTACGTTGATGATACCTCTGGTATCAGCTTATTTGATTTGGCCGCTAAGTGTCGCAAGCTCAAAAACAAGGAACCAGATTTAAGCTTGATTATTGTCGACTATGTTGGATTAATTCGTGTTGTTGGTAAAACCAAAACCGAGTCACGCCAGTTAGAAGTTCAATTAATTTCGCAAACATTAAAGAAATTGGCGATGGATCTTAATATCCCAGTTATAGGTGTTGCGCAGTTAAACCGTAACATTGAAAACCGTCAGAATGCTAATCCACAACTTTCTGACCTTCGTGAATCCGGTTCTCTTGAACAGGATGCTGATGTCGTTATGATGCTTCAAGAAAACAGAATGACTGTTAATAACAGTGGTGCAAATCGTTCTATCTTTGAAAAACAAAACGACGCTGTTAACGAAGCACAACAAAAAATTGCTCGTGCCGAAGGCGGTGAAGATACAATTATGGTCAACGTCCAGATTGTTAAAAACCGTTCCGGTAAAATGGGCACAGTCGAACTTCTTTTCCGTAAAGCATATTGCAAATTCGACTCCCCTTCTAAAGAAGCAAGTGAACAAATTCTTGCTTTAGAAAAAGAACGTGTTAGCTATTTAAACCGCGACTAATGAAATTTAATATTATTCAGTCAGGATCAAAAGGAAACGCAACCATTATCGAACATAACGGTTGCGTTCTTTTAATTGATATGGGTATTTCTCTGAAATGTCTTCGAGATGGTTGTGCAATTTGGAATAAAAAACCCTTAGATATTGATGCGTTATTAATCACACATTCACACGGTGATCATACAGCTGGGATCAGATATCTTGATCCATTACCAATTTACTGTACAAAAAGGACTTACACCAAAGGTGACGTTCATATAATTGAAGTTGAGAAATCATTTAGCATTGGTTGCTTTGAAATTATGCCAATAGAGGCCTCACACGATGCACCAAATACAGTTGGCTATATTTTAAAGGTGGATGATGAAAAACTCGTTTATTTGACCGATACGGGCTTTATCCCATCTAACACTTTAGATTTAATCAAGAATGCTGATTACTACATAATTGAATCGAACCACGACAGAAGGATGTTGCTAAAAACAAATCGTCCTGAATTGTTAAAACAAAGAATCCTTTCTGATCATGGACACTTGTGTAATGAAGATTCGGCGTTTTATATGTGTGATGTAATTGGTCCAAAAACAAAAGAAATTGTTCTCGCACACCTTTCTCAGGAAGCAAATACACCTGAAAAAGCTCTTTCTGCATATGAAAAAGTATTTAGGAAGCGTAAAATAAAAACACAAAACATTAAGATTCACTGTGCGAATCAAGTTGAAATGACTTTAGGAGGAAAGCAATGAACTACGAAGAATTCAATGACTTAATTGCTGTTGAAGATGAACACACTCGCTTTATTCGTGGTTTTGAATTTCCAACTGGGGAAAGGTTTTATATTGAACCAACTTTTTATACTCAATTAATGATTTTCAAAGAGATTCAACCAGAGAATTTTGATAAAGTGATTAAGCAGTTAAAAAAGACAGCTTTTGAAAGAAAATATGTGATTTTTGTCAATGATTTTGAAAATCCATTTATTGAAATTCCGGGATATAAATTGTTGGAATTTACTGATGTTTCAGATCCAATAAATGTTTACTTCGAGGACAAGTCTCGAGGCTCTGATTACGGCGATTAAAAAAGCTCACGACAATCGAATTCGTGAGCTTTTTATTTACCTTATTTTTTGGAAGGTTTTGCTGTAACAGTTTTAACTTCCTTGTAATTGGAACTTGGTGTTGGGGCGTTGTTTGGTCCTAACGTTTTCATTGTTAGCCACATTACACGGACGCCAAGGAGAAGCGCGAATAATACTTGCATGAAGCTGCTAAGCAGGAAGCCCAAGCCACAAGTTAAGATTGCTGGCATATTAGCTGACCACATACCAATCTTCATGGATTCCCAGAAGGTGTAGATGCGGAATGGGTTGTTCTTTCCTCTGGTGAGGACGAAGACCATTAATCCCATAAAGAACACCAATGCAACATCAATTGCAAGCATGATTAATGTGGTGGTCCATGTTGAGGTTAAGCGGTTGTTGTTATAAACCTCATTATAGAAGTTTTTCCAATTATCCCATGTCTCAGCTTTATAAGCTTTGTATTCTTCAACGTTTGTGTGTGGTTTTTCAGATAAGAGTTGTTTCATATCGAAACCAACTTTAGTTGATTGATAATCACCAACAATTGTTCCAATAACAGATCCTCGAGCAGGATTGGAGATATAGAAAACAATTTGGGTTTCTGTCATCATGATGATACTTGGGAGTTGAGCATTAGCTTCTTTATGAGCTTCTTCGAGTCTTTTTGCAAAACCTGATAAGTTTTCAGAAGACATATTTCCAAGGTAGAAAGCAAGTAAATCAATAACTCCGTTTTCGTCTTTATGGAAATAGTAGTTGTAGTTTTGATCGTTATAACCAAAGACATTTTCCTTGAATGTTGCGTTCCATGTACCGTGATCTAAAAGAAGATTCTTTTCTGATGATTCGTTATAACTGACTTCTAAGGTAACGTTATCTTTGTTAATTTCTTCACTAAAAATAAGTGAAAGGTTATCCATGTTGTAATTGTATTGTTTTACAATGTCGGTGCCCTTTTTGCTGATGTTTGTCACGAAAATTGGAACTAAAGCAAGTACCATGGATACGAAGAACATGATCACTGCGAAGTACCAAGGACGGTGACGCGCACCCTCAACGGCAGCATTATTTGAGAATAATGATTTAAGAATTAATTTAAAGTTTTTCATAGCGCTATATATGTTATCAAACAAATTGGCTAAAACAAATATAATTTGTATAAACTTAATTATCGTGATAAGATAACACCACATTTGGGGTCGATATAGTTTCGACACGGATGATTGCCTGGCATTAACTGCAGCCGAGTGATGACGTTATCATCAAAACAAAATAACTGACAACAGTTATATGAGAGCTCCAAGAGCTCAATCCCTCTGCTTAGCTTAAGCTACCCGACATAGGGACCGACGTTAGACGCCGGACAGAGCGCCCTTTAAGGTTTTAGCCTTTCACGCTTAAAGTAGGTGTCATACCAAAAGGATAGATGGGGCCAGTTGGTTCGCTAATCCCCATCGAAAGTCAACGAACCTTGTATTGCTCAAGCAGGCGATATGCAACGAGCGTACGAGATTACTAGTATCGCCTAAGCTGTAGGCGTTATTGTGGGGCCTTCTGTGGACACGGGTGCGATGCCCGCCGACTCCACCAATGAAAATTTACTCTAGTCAAACGGCTAGAGTTTTCTTTTTATGTAAAAAGCAATTCAGTATAATAGTTTCATGCGAATTAGAATTATTGCGATTGGCAAAATTAAAGAAGATTATTTGAAATCTGGTATTTTAGAATATCTCAAACGCATTCGTCCATACTGCGATATTGAAATTATTGAAGTAAACGACTCTCCTGTTAGAGATAACCCAAACCAAAGTGAAATTGAGAGGGTTAAAAATGAAGAAGGAAGGAGAGTTTTGAAGCTTTTAAAAACAGGGGAATTTTGTGTAAATCTTGATCTTGAAAAACAAGAATTTTCAAGTGAAGAATTTGCTGCATTTCTTGAAAAAAAGCTGGAAATTGCTGGGGCTTTTTTGACTTTTGTTATCGGCGGATCATATGGTCTTTCTGACGAATTGAAACAAAGAGCAAACGCTTCAATTTCTCTCTCGAAAATGACCTTCCTTCATCAGATGACAAGATTAGTTCTTTTGGAGCAAATATATCGTGGTTTCAAAATTTTAAACCACGAAACTTATCACAAGTAATATAATTAACGTATGACTGCGAAGAAATCGTTCAAAGGATACGAAGGAATTGTTGCATTCCTTGTTTTTGAAGTTCTTGCTTTGACAACATTTGCTTTAGGCGGGATTAATCTTGTCTTTCATATTGCTGGTTTCATAGTTGCCGTTTTTGCTCTTTTAACAAGTGGAAGCCAATTTAAAAAAGGTGAACTACTCCACCTACTTGTTTTTATTGTTCCTTTGTTTATCTTTGCTGTACTTGTTTCTCTTGCCGGATCAGATTATTTTGAAGGCAAGATTCTAGAGAATATTTGTTCTTTGTTAGGAATTATGGGTTTCTTCTTTATGGGATTAGCCGCAAGAAGAAACGAGTCTTTCAATATTGAGGTTGCATTAATTTGTATTGGTGGCGGCTTAGCGCTTCTTGTTTTAATCAATACTTTTGCAACATGGTTTGACTATGGACCGTTCTATCCACTAATTTTCTCCTCTAATCCTGATGGTTATTATCGTGGAGAGGTTATTAACTTAACCCAAGAGATGAATGTCTTAGTTGGCTTGAAATTCTACGAATCAACAATTTCCTATGGAACTCAATTTGCTGTTTTATTATCAGCTTCAATTCCCGCTTTATTCTTCATTGATCGAAAGAAGGAAACAAAAAAGTTTTTAGTTGTCGCTCTATACGCAGTTATTTCTATTCTTGCTATCGCTACTGTTACATCAATCACAGGAATTATTTTCCTGGCGATTGTTTTAGTAATCGGCGTTGTTTACAAATTCTTTAGAGACAATGACTTGTTTAAGAAATTACTTAAATGGGCGTTCATCGTTATTCTTGGCTTAGGATGCTTATTAGGAATTCTTGTTATTATTAATAACATCAGTTCTGGAACAATCTTTGTTCAGAACGCCTTCTTAAACAAAGTGTTCAACACCAACCATGTCATGAGCAAGATCAATGCTGTTTTATCACCAGCCTTTAAACCATATAACTTATTTGGTTTTCATTCTGGAAATATTCAAGATGTTTATGGCGAGACATATGATGCACTTCTTTCTTCGAGTGGTCATTTCGAATTAGAGATATTAAAAGAGGGTGGTGTTTTTGCTTTAATTGCTCTAATTGCGTTTGGTGTATTCTCATTCTTCTCTACAGGAAGATACCTAAAAAATAGTCGCGACAATTCGTCAACAAAAGCAGTATTATTAACATTCTTCATTGTTTTTGTTCTTTATTATTCAGTCGCATTTGAAACTTTCCCACTTATTCATGTCAAGGAATATTTGAATTCATTTAGCCGTTCAACATCATTTATGGTTTTACTCTTCCTTGTTGGCTATGTTGCTAATGCTAAGAAGATTGCTCCAATTGAGTTTGAGAAGAAAGAAAAGAAAGTTAAAGACGTTGGAACTGGTGTTTCAGCTGTTGAAGAATACGACTTTAGTGATAGTGACCAGGAGGAAAAAGAATGAAAAAGATTTATGCAGTTCTTCCTCTATTAGCATTAATCCTTGTTGGTTGTAGAAAGACCGAAGAGGCATTTGAAGCTGGCCGATACAATTCATCGGATTTTGATCAAAATTACTATGTTGAATGGAATGGTGTTAAAGAATTGGAAATCGGAAAAATCTCAACAATTTCCAATCCTTTTAAGATTTCTACAGGAATTATTAATAACGGAAAGGATTATAGTTTCGAA
>CAMGZN010000009.1 GCA_946183335.1 uncultured Caryophanales bacterium
CTTCCAAACTATCTTCACTTATTTCTAATTTTTCGGCTTCTTCAATCGAAGAGAAGAAAACAACAAGACTTGGTTCAGCTTTTAAACGAGATAGATTAAAAAAGACATCACTTATTACTTCTTCATTCTTTTTATATGTGGCATGAAAGCATACTTCATTTTTAGATACTTCAATATGATCAATGGTATATAGATAAAACTTTCTTTTATTATCGGATGGTGCACAATACACCTTCATACCTTCTTTCAAATTAATAGCTTTAATTGTCGCCATATATGATAGTTCGCAAATTTCATCTTTTTTCATTTTGTGTATTTCCTTTATTCATTTGGGAGTGATCGAATAATAGTTTTTAATCGGCATTCTTTTCTTTTGCCTCTTCTCGATGTGTTTGTTCCTTTGGAAAGCATCATATAAAGAGAATATTCATATGCGGTTCGATTTCTTTCTTTATGACCAACTTTCATCCAGTATTTGAAAATCTTCTCGTACATGACATAGTGGTCTGTAGCAAACGCGAATAGATGGAGCGCCAAGGAAGTGATGTTATATTGGAATTCAATCGTGAGATATGAGACAACCTTAACTAAGTCTTCAAATTCAGTGAAGTTAACATCATTCCCAAACGTGATATGCTCGATGATTTTCTTTACACATTTAAAGTTGAAGGCAATATGACCGTCTTCATATCTTTTGTAATACTTGAATTCTTTTCTTGAGTTCCAGCGAACGATCATGGAATCCAGTTCTTCTACGATTTTGTTTAAGTCTGGTTCATCAAGATATAAACCACATTTCTCACAGAAGTGGGATGACCATCCTTCAATAACATTTCTTTTGTTGCAGATTTGACATTTCATTTTCTTTCCCTCCGCAACTATATGATAGAAGATGTAATGTCCTTTTTTACGTACATTAGAAAACTTTTTATAGATGAAAAAACCAGTATACCTGGCTTATTTAGCCAAGAATTGTTGGCTTTTTTGTTATTTATTAGTCTGCTATGTTGCTTTTGTTTGTGACTGCCGTATATGATTTAGACCAGTCAAAATCAATATCAACTTGAAGCCGATATTTAACTTCATCTCCACTGTCGGTTTCGGTATAGAAACCTTTCAAATCGAGATCTAATGATAGAAGCTTGTTGTCTTTAATGGTAAGAGTGAATAAACCTTTCTTAGCAGAGAAATCGGAATCAATCTTATAAATGTCAAAGATAGTTACACGTTTAAAGTCGATTCTGAAGTATGAGTTGAACTCTTGTAAGAATGATTTAATTGAGTTTGTTGATAATCCAAACTTATAAACATCGTTCTCTTGATTATCTTTGGATTTACGAAGAGCAATAATTTTGCCAAATTCAAAGTTTGATTTCTTTGGAAGCATATAGAAGTTATCGATTGCTTCTTTGTTATAACTGGTTAATTCAGTATATTTTTTAAATCCAATCTTTGGATCTTCAACATCATAGACCGTATCTGCACCGTCATTAATCTTGGCACGATATGAATTGTAGTCCTTAACTAGATCTCCTAATTGATCATTATTCTTGTAGTCACTATCAACCTCAAGACGGTTATTAAAATAAACTTTATCACCTACAACTTGACGTTTTGCATAACCTTGAGTTCTTGAGTCAACAGCTAATCCCATTGGGTTTCCTTTGGAAACACCATGATCAACTTTTGTTTTAACATCATAGTCATAGTAGGATGTAGACGCCCCAACAGTATTGTCATAGGCTGTTTTTACTTCATTTAAAGCATTATTAACAGCAGTTTCGCCTGTAATGGTATTTGTGAATGTTGGAACAACAATATTCACATCACTGTATTTAGTGAATGTTTGATTTAGTTCAAATCCAACATCAAAGGTATCTTTAACAGAAATAGCTGCATCAAAGTGGAATGTTTGCAAGTGAGCATTATCACTTGTTAATGTTGCCCAAGTGTTAACACTTAGACCAACATCCCATTGATTTTGAGTGATTGAATTTAATGCTTTAAGGATGATGTTGCTATCAATGTAATTTAAAACACTAAGGATTGATTCTTTAGAGAAGTTTGGTTTAATAGAAAGCTCATATTTATTGTTCTTAAATTCAGCCTTTAATAAACCGTTGTTATCAAGAGTCTTTAGAATTCTTCCAAAGTTATGAGAATCAAGATCTTGCCACGATTCAACATTTTCATGATTAATCACAGAGAAGTCTTTATCCTCATCAGCAGAAATCTTGATTAGGTCATTACCTTCATTATAAATATGAGTAGTACTATCGATAACTAATAGACCAGAAATATTTCTTTCTTGATAGAAGTTTGTTCCAGTAGCATTTTCGTTTACTTGTGTCTTTCCACTATAAGTTGCAGGAGTAAAATTGACTGCACCTTTAAACTTAATCTTCGCGTTTAATTCAAAAGTATATTCATATTGATTACTATCAACTGTTTGAGTTTTGGCTTGTGCAAATCTTTCTTTGTAGTTAACTGGAGTAGGTGAAGATGTTGGAGCACCAGATGTGTTTCCATTATTAGATGTGTTTCCATTATCTCCAGATTCTCCACTACAGCCAGCCAATAAGCCAACAACAGCTAAAGGAATAATTAACCAAGTCTTTTTCATTCTAAATACCTCCTAAAGTGCATCAATATATCCATTTCGTTCATTATGGATACAAATGAATGGGAATGAAATTGCTGCTAATGCAGCAGATAAAGCAACAGCTAATGCAAGTACAAAGACACCAAATAGGAATCCAATAATTGCAAATAATATCTTCATAACAATTAACCAGGCAAATCCACCTAGATCAAAGGAGAAGATTAGACCTGGGAAGTGAATTGACCATGTAGCAACATGAACAAACACATCAAGAATATAAGAACCAGCGATAATACAATAGACAGCTGCGAAGATGCCATAGCCAATCGCAAGTGATCCAAAGATAGATGAGACCACCGCCACATCATTTGTAAGCATCGCGATTAATGAAATAGCTAAAGCAACAATTCCACCTGCAATGGCCCAACCAAATGATTTCTTACGTGCCCGATTCGCTTTGTAACGATGTGTTTGCTCTGCAGAAATCTTATTTTCCACCATCTTTTGATCAAAACATTTCTTGTGGTAGAAAACCTCTTTATATGTTGTATATGTGTGTCTTCCACTTCGGTGATGTTGTGCAACACGATCAACATAGACATCGCCTTCTGGAATATCTTTGTGACACTTTTCACAAATATGTCCACTCATCTTTACTGCTGGTGCGGATGGTGCTTCTTTTGCTTCTGGTTCTTCTTCCTTTATCTCCGCATCGCTTTCATCAATGAGATAGTCAACCGAACAACCATAAAACTTTGCCAATTCTTTCAATGTAGCGATATCAGGTTCGTTTTCATCATTCTCCCATTTTGAAACAGTTTGAAAAGAGACGTGTAATTCGTCCGCGAGATCTTTTTGAGTAGATCCTTTATCCGTGCGTAACTTCTTTAATTTTTGACCAATTGTCATGAACGGATACCTCCTATCGCTTAACATATTCACTTTTTTAGGGAATTAGGTAAATAACTGATAACGGGAATGGGCTCCCTAAAAAAGCGAATATGTTTCTTTACGATATTAAAACTTAAGACTCTTATACATTACTACTTATTAGTAGATGATGACAATAATCAAAATAATTCTGTTACAAAAAAACAAGCAAATCTCAGATATCTCTAAATTTCAAACAATAATCGGAAGTACTACAGCAAAGATAATAATCAGATGAATGATAAAACCTATCGCGGTTCCTTTATATAAGTAGTCTCGACCAGTAAAATAGGCATAAAGAAGTCCAAAAAGGCCAAAGAAGACTCCGAGAACTATACCTCCTAAGTCAACTGGGTTACTTGTTTGATATTCTGATGAATCATATTCTTCATCGTCATCATCGTAATCTTCATCTATTTCGTCATCATAGTCTTCATCAATATCGTCATCAGGAATTACTCGTATATCTTCGATTTGATTGACTGATGGACGATATCCGCAATGAGGACAAAATTCAGCTTTACTGGAGATCATCTTTCCACATTCAGGACATCTAATTAACGACATAATATACCTCTTACAATTAAAAATTTAACCGATTTTTAAATTCGGATCGATTTAGTACCAAATTCCATCAAGGAATGATTCGACATCTTTAGTTTACTAAGATAAAAAAGAATCAACAAGACTTCTATTCTTATTTTTTATTATTCAATGAACAAATTCAAAATAGTTGCCAACACAGGTTGAAACCGAATTAACAAAAAGGAATATTGAAACAAGTTTTTAAGAATTAAATATTTTTCGAGATAAAAAAATCACCAGCAATTCTCGAATATATTGAAGATTTGCTAATGATTTTTTATTTTACTGTTTTACTTATTTATAACAGATGGTGGATCCGTTATTATCGCGAATAGTAATAGAGGTGTTGTTTGTTAAATTGGAAAAATTCGATGTGGATGAAGACGTCCAAGTGACACCGGAATAAATGGTATTATTCGCGAACAAATAATAGGTGTAACCATAACTTGCTCCTTGGACATATACAAGAATAACGTCACTGTTAGAAGAGAAGCCGTTTGTATACGACCATTGACCAGTACTACTACCGTATCGAACGTATCTAATTGTTGATGCGGAATTGATAATGCTTTCTTTAAACATAATATAGGTATCCGTTCCCATATATGTGTTGCTTGTACTATAAGGTGTCCAAGCTGCATATTGGTTTGAGTCAACAATCAACATCGAACCATTTGAAAGTGTATAGCCACCACCACTTCTTGAAGAATAAGTACCACTGGATTTAAAATTCGATGAATATGTTCCCGACGAATTTAAATTAATGTAATTACTAAAATTCGATGGTGAAATTGAACCATAGTAATCGCTATACAAATTATATCCATAGAATGATGCGCTTATGTCAGACTGGGATGGTGAAGTAGAAGAAGTATACGGATATTGGGATGTTGAAGAGGAACTAGTCCAATGGGCATATAAAGTTGCGCTATAATATTTGTCCCATTTTTTTACAGCATAACCAGAGGAATTGTAGTATTGAGTTCCTCCATACATGGAGTCGTAGAATCCACTGAATGTATAACCATAACGAGTTGGAAGATCATAATAATCAATATTTGATGGATAATCACCATAGAAACCATATTTTGTATATGAATAACTACTGCTTCCACCATTCATATTGAAGCTAATTTGATAGCCTTCTTTCCAATTAGCATACAAGGAAGCACTTGTTACACATTGATCCCAAGATCTAACACAATTGCCATCTTGATCAAAGTACTTCGTGCCTCCTCCGTTAAGACCGGAATAATATCCGTCAAACTTATACTGACCATAATAGTCATAATTATATCTAGATGGAATGCTTACACTTGGCATGTACGCACCATAATAGACAGTAAATGAGGAGTAGTATGTTCCTTCGGAATATAAATAAACTCTTGTTGAAGAGCATGTTCCACCGTTATTAGCGGCGTTCTTAGACGATCCTGACGTACCGACAACAATACCAGTAACAGTACCTCCAACAACGAGGGCACCAACACCGACGAGTAAGAGGATCAAACCTTTCTTACTTAATTTCTTACGTGGTCCCTTTGAAGAGCCTCCAGAAGCGGCACTAGCTGTAGCAGCTCCAGCAGCAGCACCTGCAGCTGTAGCTATGCTACCACCTGATGTTGGGCCAGAAACACTGTAGGAACTTGAATCAACAATACTAACGATACCGTTACCACCATTAAGATAGTTATCAAAATAAGCTTTGATGCGGTTTTCGTAGATCCCTTTTTCCTTTAAAGAAGCAGTGGCTAAGAAGGTCACAATTAATTCTTTGAGTTCGTGATCTGGACATGTTGGACGGCTTCGAAAGTCATTCGTGACTTCACGAAGGCGTTCTAATTCTTTGTTGCTGCTAATTTCTGGTTGAAGACGTTCACCACAATACGGGCAAATGGTTTCAATACCGATACTAGCACCACATTTTGGACAGTAACCCATTTTCGTTTCCCTCCTTATCTCTTCTGATTGGCTTTTGGAGCACATCCACAGCCATTCTTTGTCACACTGCTTAAGTTTGCGAGTGCATTATTGTTATTCGTTTTTTTATCGTCTTCATCAATCCAGGAAAGTTTGGTCTTTTCTGGCATTGGATAGACGTGTTCGATTTGTGTCGCCACAATTGGTAGAGCTTTTTTCTTCTTAAAGAGCTTACAACCTTGTGGTTGATCATCGCTCTTAAAGGATGGAAGACCTTCCACATAGATTCTTGAACGATGTAAATCATTCACATTAAGTGAATAGTAGACGGTAACTTTATAGTCTTCCACGACCGGATTAAAGTAGTCGTGTTTTCCATTTGGACGTTTGACCGAATAGGAGAAGATATCCTTTTGAGAATAGTAGATGGTATTTTCATCATAGAATTCAGCGGATTGAATATCGAAAGCAATCTTATGCAAGTTATGACCTTGGAGGTCCATGACATAAATGGATTGTCCGACTTTCTTACCGCATGATTCACTGTTAACAAAGAAGATGTGCTTTTCATTGATTAACAATGGACGTTCAAAGTTGGTGGAGATGACACGGTCACCTTCACCATCAGCACGAACAATGTGTAAGTTATTCGCGCCTTGTTCTTTGTAATAGATATAACCTTGTTTGAATTGGATAATACGGTCAAATCCACTACAAACGTAGGAAGATGAGGAACCATCAACTTTGGTTTTAATTAATGTACGATCACGGTACCAACTATCATCAATGAGATAACGTTTAACACGTGTGATATAGAAATAGCCGTTACGAACAAAGTTAATGCGTTCAACATCACGCATAACTTCTTTCTTGTCACTTCCATCTGGTTTAACGCGGTACATTGGCGCAAACTCATCGTTACCGACAAGATAGTAGATATATCCGTCAACAACTAATGAACGGTTATCAAAGTGGGAACGATCCAAGGCGACGCCATAGGCGTTCTTTTCTAATAAGTAGATTTCATTAGTTTTAATGTTAATGGAATATAAATCAATATTGTCACCATTTGGTTGCCAAATACCATAGATGACATAGTTACCAACCATGGTATAGATCAAAACTTCACGGCCAAATGGAGAGTAGGTTTCACTAGTATCAATATTGAAGATTTTATATTTCTTGGAGGTGATTTCTCCTTGATTATTAAAATCAGCTTTGGTGTAGAAAATATTGTTATCAATCACATCTGTGATGCAGAGGATATTATTATCATAGGTGGTGACTGAACATTTATAGCAGTCGACAATCGCAATGGAGTAACGCTTAATGCTGCTAAAGGTATTTTCTTCGGCTGGAGCTGGAGATTTTTTCTTCTTACAACCACTGTTTTCGATGGCTTTATTACCAAATGGAGCAAGGTAAGCAAATTTACCAACCTTCGGGAAAAAGTAGAGACTATTTTCCGAGACATCACATCCTTTTAGATCCATTAGTATGGTTTTAGTCTTCTTAGAGAAGTCATAACCACATAAATGGTTCTCATCGTCAATGTAATAGACTGTGTTTCCACACCCCATTAATAAACGAGATATTTTTGTTAAAGATGGTTTCGTGGCTTCTCCACCATCGACGATTGCTCTAAACTCTTTTAGTTTTGGAGAAACAAAGTTTAAGGTAACTGATTTACCTTTACCTTTCTTGCCTTTTTCTTCCTCTTGTGGAGCTTCTTCAACGTATTTGGAGTAGAGGTATTTAACTCCACCAAATTCGATGATCTTTCCATCAAAGGCAAAGCGAACGAATTTAAGTTTGGAGATATATTTCTGGGCATCTCGATATTCAGAGATGGATTCAAAAGCACTTAATGCTTCTGTTTTATTTCCATATAAGTAGTTACGAATGGCTTCTTCGTAAACTTCTTTGACATCAATACCTTGGCTTTGGTATTGCTTGGTTAGTTCCTTTTCACGTTCGTTGATTTTGTTTTGAACTTCATCTAGTTCATATAATGAAGAAACGACTTTAATCTTTTCAATCTTCTCCAAGATTTCCTTGGATTCAGATTCCGCTTTCTTCATTGATGATGAATCGAGTTTGAAACGCTTCATCATCTCCAAATCAACTTGGATGGTCTTCTTTAAGAATTGCTTCTTGCTATCGATGAGTTTGGCTGACAAGCAATAGCAATCAAATTTGCTTAGGATTTCATCGCTTTCAAAATCAATTTCTCCCACAGTGATTTCTTGGATCATTTTATCCATGAATTCAAAGCGTTTTTGAAGTGGAATGATGATACTTTCAAATTCAAAGAACCAGGTGGAAGGAAGGTTAGCGTATTTAACCTTCATTTTCTCTACGACATTGGAGACACTTTCAATAAAAAGTGTTGGATTGTTGATGCAGAAATCATCCCAATCAAGTGTAGAGAAAACACTGTCTAAATAAGCCAGACCACTTTCGGTGGTTTCAATGTTTTCCTGGGCAAAAGTGCCACTTAATGCGTTTCCACTAGCACTGCTATGGATGAGTTCGTTGATGTCGAAGTCACTATCACAGCACTGACAATGGACGGTCGTCATATTGCTAGAAAAGCCAAGTTTATTTCCGCAATTTGGACAGACCTTGGTATAACGTGTTTCGTTAGCCATAAATAATCCTCCTTATTATGGATAATCAACTCCACCATTTGGAGCATGGCAGCGGTTGATTCTTTTAATACCTTTAAGAAAGCCTTTTAAAAAACCATACTTCTCGACCGCAAGAATCATATAGGTTGAGCAGGATGGTTCAAATCGGCATCGATCACGTATTTTCATTGGGGCATAGGACTTATAGGCTAAGACACATCCAATCAGAAAATACTTTGCCGATAGAATGATATAAGCAAATAAAAGTACCGCGCTAATAATAATGAGCACGGTACTTTTAATTAAAACAATCGATAAGATTAAGAATGTTACAAGCGACATGAAAATAAAGATTAAGAGGTAGAAGTGCGTCAATAAATCAAGGGTACGCACTTCCCGGTGATAATGCTTTATTTCAGAATCTTGCATTTACGATTTCTTTCTTTAAGTAAGTTAGAGAGCTTACCAGCCTCTTCTTTTACTTGAGCGTACTCTTTTGCTTTAGCAAGCTCAGAGATACGTCCGCTCGAAGCAAAGATTTCATCTTCGAGTTGAGCTAATGAGGCATCGCTCATTGGATCAGAGAAGCGCACATCACGAGCTAAGGAAGAGACAACACCTTTGACTTCTTCGTCTTCAATCACGTCAGAAGCACCAAGAAGTTCTTCTTCAACAACACGGATGAAGTTGACTTTCTTACGAATGACTTCTCTTTGTTCTGTTTGTTTGGCTCTGACAAACCAAACAAATAAGCCGTAAGCAACGTAGACAATTAAAAGAATAAAATCAATAATGAGTACGGCTTTAACTGTGCTTGCTTTAGCAAAGAAGAAGTTAATGGAGATACCTAAGTAAGCTAGGAAAGCAATCACATTTGCTGGAACAAAGAGCATGAAGTCATTAATCGACTGATCATGGCTTTTCTTTCGTTCCACGACATAGAGGAGTCCTTGTCCAAGAGCAATAGCGACAAAGACAAAGATATAGGAAGCAATAAATGAGGAATTGCCATAATTCTCTTTTGCGCCTAAGGCAAATACGAGAATTGAATAAATCGCGATGATGGCAATTTCAGAGAGAATGACAGGGAAATTAAAACGTTTAATCATAACTTTCTCCTTTTAGAGCTTTTGTCCACAGTTTGGACAGAACTTCGCTCCTGGTTCGAGTTTATTACCACAGTTTGGACAGAATTTATTTTGTCCAGCTTGTGGTTGTTCAACTTTGTTACCACAGTTTGGACAGAATTTTGCTCCAGCTTGGATCAAAGATCCACAGTTAGCACATTTAATTTGTCCTTGTCCGCTTTGTTGGCCCATGGAGTCTTTCGCGACTTGGCCAACTGCACCGCCTAAGCCAAAGCCAACACCTAAGCCAACACCAGCACCAATCATTGTGCCAGCTGCACCGCCTTCGTTACCCGCAGCTTCTTGAAGAACATCAAATTGACGTTCAGTGCGGTAGTCATAGCCTTGAATTTCACGGCTCTTGGCCTTTGCTTCTGCTTCAATAACCATGCTCGCAGCTTTGGCTTTCGCATCGCGGAGTTCTTGTAAGTCTTCTGGAGTACAGGAGATCGAGTTAATGTAATAACGATCAAGACTGATACCATAGTATTCAATTTCTTCATTGATGCGTTTTAAGGCATTTTGACTTAAAGAATCAAGGTGAGCGTTAATTTCTAGAATTGAGACACCTTCGACCGCGATTGCCTTAGCAATAGCGTTCTTGATGATCATCATGATCGCACCTTTAATGCCTTTTTTCACGCCCTCAACAGTGAAATCAGCTAATTGTCCGGCGATACCAACAACGAATTTTCTCGAATCTTTGATTCTTAAAACCATTGTGCCGTTCGCACGGACATTGATTAAGAGATGATATTTTGGATCTTCTAATGGAATTGGAGTGTCTGTTCCCCATAAGACATCCATGACTGAGACTTTATTAATGAAGTAGACAGTACATGGGTATGGAGTTTTACCTCCAAAGAGTTTTCCAATGAGTTTTCTTAACAATGGAAGGTTTTCGGTTGTTAATGAATGCTTACCTGGACCAAAGAGGTCAAGTGCTTGACCATCTTTATAAAAGATTGCTTCTTGGGATTCATCAACAATCAATTGAGTCTTTGAGTTAAAGTCCTCAATTTCAGATCGGTGCACTAAAACATTGTTGTCACCGACATATTTGATAACGTCTAAAAGATTGTTATGCATACGTATCTCCTTTAAAACTTATTTCTAATTTTACAATACTATGTATATCTAGGCAAGCACACGCCTAGGTGGTACTTGCACATAATAAAAAAATCACCAGCAATTCACGGATAAGTGCCGTTTTTGCAGGTGATTTTTTATTAAGTAGTTTTAATTAAGACTCAATGTATGTGAACACTCCATTTTCATAGAGATATTGATCTCCGTACATCGTGAGAATGTGTGTTTCTTCATCATATGTTCCGAAATCAAAATATGTATATGGATCGGTTGCTGGATTTTCTGGAGCTTCATTAGCGAATGAAACGATTGTTCCAGAATCATAGACATAAAGGTATGTTTTGTATTCAACCCATGTATTTGGATCATCTGGATTAACTTTATCAATCCATATTGTATATCCAGAAACGACTAGGTTTCCAAAGACCTGGTAAACCTGAGCGTCGTTTTCTGGATCGATTTGGAACATCATATTCCATTTCGAACCATCATACATTTCATAGACGCATGTCCATGTCTTACTTTCTTCGTCGTATGTAGCGCTCTCAAAGTATTCATCATGGTCCTCAATCCAAATCTTAGCCTCAATATGAGCTGGATATGTCATTTGATAGAAGACAAATCCATTTGTGTTGACGACACTATAATCGGTATACTCATCAATTTCATATTGGGCGGTCATTTGATGATCGTTGATGATCCAGTAGTAATGTCCATCTTCTGCAACAAAATAGTGGAAGACATTGAGTGTGTCTTCATCTTCTTGAACTTCATAGAATCCACATGGACATGTGTAGTAATAATCATATGTATCCATAGCAGATGGATCAGATTCACCATCGGTAAAGGAAACATATAATTGTCCATTGATTTCAAAGAGTATACCGAGGAACGCGGTTGGACGATAGACATAGTCTTCACCGATGTGATCACTTGGATCAAAGTATGTCACAAAATTGTTTTGTCCAATTTCGTAGATATATAACCATGAACTTCCAACAGCATGAGTGAAGATATAGCCTTCTTCTTCGTACCAGAGGAAGTCAGTGTCAAGTCCATTGATACTAAGATCTGTTGGATCATAGTCCTCTAGTTTTCCATTAAAGCCATATCCACAGAGGTGGTCGTATTTAAGACCATCCACGGTGAAGAAGAGATATGTTTGCATCATCTCCACTGGTTCAGAACCAGAGGTGTCAGTCGATGGATACTCAGAGACGTATTGAACACTCATTTCTCCAACTGGAGTTAAGACATATTTGTCTATGACATATTCCGCGGTAAATTGGATTTGAGGTTTGTATTCAGTTGTGTCTACACAAGTGAGTAATCTCGTATCAAGGAAGCTATCGTATTGTGCGAATTCATACATTGCTAACACTTCATCTGGGTTATATTCACGAAGTTGTTCAACACTCTTGTCAGAGTAGTTAAACACATCAACACGACCCCAGGCTTGATTATCGTTATGACCTTCGACGTAGATTTGATATGTTTTGTTGCTTACATAATCAACATAACGGAAATCTGGTTCACGATAGACAATCGAGAATTGTCCTTCGTAAACAACACCTAAGTACATTTCGTTTTCATCAACAGTTAAACGAACAACATAGTTGCCTGGTTCACTTGGAGCAAGTGTGGTGTAATTAATATCGCTTTCTCCAGCTTGTTTAAATTCAACAAGATAAGGTGCTTGTTGGAATGGACCGTAGGCTAATGAAAGGTCATAGTTAGTCATGCCATCGGAAGAATGTCCACCGTTATAGTCAACTTTATAGGTGATTGGTTCACCATCGTAAACGATGTTGATTGGTGCAGTCCATTCACCGTTTTGCCATTTCGAGTACAACGAGCCAAAACGACTTCCTTTTGTGCCATAAACACTAATTTGTACTGATGTATTCGCTGCGCAATCGATGTTATCGCTTGGATTACATTTAGCATCGTATGAATGCCATCCGATGGCACCATTGTAGGTGTAAGCGTTTGGATTAACCCATGTGTATTCAGGCGGTAATGGGATGTTACTTAGCTTTGTACTAATTGGGTATTCAAGATTGGTTGGTCGACCTTGTAAAGCTGTTGCCTTAGCAATATTGATATTAATGTTTAGTGGTCCAACTTGTAGGAAGTTAACACTATCATCTGGTTCATAATGCATAAGATGCGTTCTTTCACCAGCATTACCAACATAGGTATCGAGTTCTTCTTCAAAGAACCACTTACCAGCAGTTGTTGTAGCATAGTCATGACCAGAGTCACAAAGATCATGTAATGTCTGACCATAGTGAACGCCACTAAATGATGGTAATTCATAATCAGAAATTGCTTGATGTGTGCTTGGATCAACTTTGGTGATTTCAGTGTTAAAGTAGAACAAGCCACTATGGTATGACTCAGTTTCAGCAAGAATAAATCTAAAGTTATATGTGCCTGCGTTTAGAACTTGATCAGTATATGCTGTCCAATCGGACGCACTTTCAAGTTTAAACTCAGTTGTAATAATGGAGCCGTCAATCGCATCACCATTATAGGATAATGTTGGAGTTCCACTAGTGACTCCATCATAGCTCTTATTAAAGTTGTTTCTATTTGACCAGGACAAAAGTTGTTTATCATATGTTGACTTGGTTGCGCCAAGAACAATTTGTTCAACAACCTTGCATTCTGTAAAGTTTGGATCTTTTCCAGTAACTTCAACATAGAAGACACCTTCATGATCTGGTTTTCCACTATTCCATGAAGTGAAATCAATATCTGTGCTATATCGAACTGTAACGTTTATGGAATCAATAGTTCCATTGTAATTGATATAATCGCGTTCATCTAATGTCCAATAAGCACTATGATTGGCGTAAACCTTTTCAAAATTGCTCTTGAACGAGATTTCGCCAACTGCTTTTAAGATGGAGAAATCAGCTCCGACAGCATCAGTGTTATAGTGGTCGGTTTCACCTGTTTCAGCAACAACAGTGTAGTCACCAACATTAACTGGAGCAGATCCTAATGGATTTTCCTGATCAACGTCGCTTTGTAAATAATATTCATATGTGACTTCAGCATCTTCATTTAATGTTGGAGCGATTGGTTCAAATGGTTCTCCATCATAGACTTTGCTAGCGGCGCCAAAGCCAGTAACATTGTCATCACTTTTAGCAACAATACATGGAACTTCAATATGTTCGATGACTTGGTAACGTGGATCACCACAGTTATAAGTCATTTTGTATGTTGGATGATTATCTCCAACACTAATCTTTTGAATTGGACTATCTGGATCATCTTCAAAATGCCATTGAGCCTCTTCTAATGGAGTAAACATACTCGCCGCAGTTGATAATGGATCACCATAGTACGCAGCAAGATGCGGAACTTGATATCCAGGTTCTAATCTTGGATCACCACGAACAATCGTGAAGTCCGCGGTCGTATGTGTATCATTATGATCGGCATCACCTGTTCGGATAACTGGATATGAACGTTTACCAAGACTATTAAATTGATAGTTATCTAATTCATCATCTAAATCCCATTCATAACCTTGAGGAAGAGTGAACTCTTCACCAGTCAAATCGAGTCCGCTTCTAAAGAGAATATCTCCAAGATGGACGATTTGTGCTGGATAGTTAGCTTTGCTAATCGTGTAGGCTGGAGAAACTTTGTTTTCTGGAAGTTTGTAGTTTACATTATCAAGCGAAGTTGCTTCATAATGGAAACTTCCAGCATGAACATTATCTTCACCGCTCTTCAGCGCGGAAGCAACATTCACAGTGTCTCCAGCAACAACTCCAGAAGCAATCACGGATGGAACCTTTGCTTCCTCGTTATAGACGAGATTTTCTGGTGCGCCCCAAACAAGTCCGACTTCTTTTTGAGAAATAACGAAATTCTTGTTACTTGACGCGGCCTTGTATGTTGCATCTGCTTCTAATGAAGCATGCACAACATAGCTTCCAGCATTCTTTGGTGCGGCACTAAATGGTTCAGACGACTCATTTTGGACACTATAAGTAATAACTGGGGTTCTTCCGCTTGTTGCAGAGGCTGTGACGCTGATTGCTTGACCGTCGTATACTTTGTCCACGACCGTCAATGTAATCGCGTCATCACTTAGTTGTGGGCCAACATCTGGTGTTGAAGTAGATGCACCGCCATCTGGTGCACTAGTTGTTTGCCCACTTGTAGGAGGATTGTTACTATTAACCCCCCCCTCATCATCACTACTTGAGCATGCAGCAAAAATAAGGCTAGACGCCACAAGAAGGACGATGGTCCTAATTGTTTTCTTCATATAATCTCCTCCCGTAAAAGAGATTTTACTTATGTTAATATTATACACTTATATATACGCATATCGTTAGTAATGAAGAAAAACAATTAAGAACAAATAAGAAAAATCCCAGCAATTCTTGGATAAACACCACTTTTGCTTTGATTTTTTTATTTAATGGAATCGATAATCGATTGAATGATTTTTTGACTTTCAATTTGAGTCATGACGATGGTTTTATTTCCGAGATAATTCAGTGATGTGCCTAGGGAGTAACATTCTGTTTGGTCAATGATTAAGAAACGGTCATGGACGTCATCATTATTGATAACTTTAATTGATCCATATTGTGATGAATAACGCTCCACATCAGTGTCTGTTAGTTTCGCGTTACTACTTTTAACAACAAGTAGTTCAATCTCTTTCTTTTTAGATTTAAAGAAGGAAAGAGCTTTTTCATCACAATATGGGTCAATTAAGAGAATCGAGGTTTGAGCCTTGTTTATGAGTTTAATAATAAAATCATAGGCATCAAAGAATTCTCCTTTAAAAAAGATGTTTTCTTTAGGGATTTCAACGTGTTCAATCTTTTTAAAGACGAGATCAAACTTTTCATTAGTTTCGTCTTCGAACCTAATTTGGCGATTTTGAATGGTTGATAGCGATTCTAATAAATGTCCGTTACTTAATAAAAAATGACGCATCTCAACGAATTGACGCACAATCTTTACACTGGCTTCAGCGGCAATCTTGCTTTTAATCACGCCTGCGAGAGCGATGATTCCGTGTTCGGTATAAACATATGGAGGATATCTTCGCCCTCCATAACTTGAGGTGACTTTTTGGCACCTCAAGTTTTTAAATTCTAAAGAATTTAGTTTAAAACAAAACTCTTCCGGAAATCTAATTTTATTCCTTTGCATTTGCCTATTTAAGTACTTTGTTTCGACATTAAAGTAGAAAGCCACATCACTATCGAGCATAACTTGCTTACCACGGATGTTATAGATTTGGTTTTCAATAATTGTTTCGGAAAGAATATTTGTTGATGGAAGTAATTCCTCTTTATTATCTTTGGTGTTCATACAAACACCTCCTTATATTTCTTAATGCGTAAAAAAAGACCAAAAGTGTTCAAACCATTGGTCTTTTATCTATGATAAACTTTTTTTCTAGTGGGACAAATAAGGGATTTTGTAAAACCTTTTTGACATCGCAAAATTAAATTACATTGTAATTTACAAACTTGAAGTTGCAAAATGTGACTTCAAGTTTTTATATTTAAATCATTGATTTAATTATTTAAAGGTCACAAAATGTGTTCATTAATTTATTTAATTGAAGCGTCTAGCTTTAAATTACCTAAATAAACATTCTTAATAATGTCGTAGATAATCACAGTTCCCCAGGAGTCAATCTTACAGTATGCCAGAGCTTCCCCGAGGAGATCTTTTGTTTTAAGTTTTGGGTTTTCTTCTCCAAGATGACTTCTCACAAGGAGAGATTTATAAAGGTCTAAACAGATGCCTCCGTTATAGACTAAGCACTTATCGCCTTTGTGATAGTCTAGTGAATAAGCAAGATCAAATGGAAGACGTTCTTTATAGAACTTTTTCACATCCTCATCATCCGCGAGAGTTGGTTGAACGACCTTTAATGAACCACGTCCATTGAAGTCACGACAATACATGCCTCCGGATGTGAAAAAGTCCAGCAAATCCACCACATTTTCATTAAAATTGCGGACAAAACATGACAATTTTGGATCAGCTAATGTTGCAAAATCTTCGCAGAATTCTTTCATTCTAGTCTTCTCAAAATTCTTGTTGAAAACGACGACTCGATAGTTCTTCGCCATTGGATCAATGCCGAATTCTTCAAGCTGGGATTTTAATGTTTGATAAAGCATGATTGATGGGTTTTCGTATTTAGTTTCGTCTGGGTTAGCGATGAATTCGTAATGTTTACAATCTCCACCACAACCTTTTTCAAAATTGTGTTGCCCGAGGTCATATCCTTTTTTAACAATGTGCATCGAATATTGGGAGACAACTTGTTTCCATGGACCAACATGTTCAACTAATGGAATTGGATATTGGAATGATTCAAAATCAAAGAAAAGTAAGTAATCAATAGAATCGTTCATGTAATCTTTTTTGAGAATTTCCTCAATCTTTTTCATATCGAGAAGATACTTTTCTTTGATTTTTCCTTTTTGATATTGAATCTGGGAGTAGACGTTGCTTCGGTCTCCGTTAGGTTTAAATTCAGAGAACTTATATAGTTCTGGATTAATATCCGAGATCTTTTCTATTCCATCTTTGATTACACTTTCTGTTTTTCCGTGGTAGCCGCCATAAGCTCCCCAGTTGGATAATTTAAAGACGGAGTTTTCACCTTCTGCCTCTGGACCAAAACACATCGAGATAAATGGACAAGCCGGTCCTTTCCTACATAAGTAGGACATCTGAGGAATTACTTTAGTTTTCTTCTCAATTTCGTGAATCTTATGAATAATTCCCTCAATTGATTCTTCTTCTTTCTCTTCTTCCGATAAAGAATCATCAATGTAGGCATCCGAATCAAAATATTCTCTTAAAGAAATTGTTCCATCCTTCAGGTTGATGATGTCTTTTCGGATAAAAAGATTCTCTAATTCATCACCGCTTACTGGATAGGCGTGTTTCTTTAATTCATAATCTCGATTCGTAAACATATAGAAAAGACTTCTGATGTTTGGGTGAACCTTGAGATAAATGTGATACTGGAACAACAAGTCGTAAAGATATTTGTCTTTGATCCCCGTATCGATTTCTGGTTTACCTTTTGGATGTTTGAAAACATCATTAGTGCCTTTCACTTCAACGATATCAAATGATCCATCATCGTTCTTAATGAGAACGTCAAATCGAGCGCGCAGGTCATTGAGCTCAATTTGTCCCTCAAAGATGACTTTGACGGATGGATCACTTAAAAACTTATTCGTGAGATGAACCACTGCTGATTGATTCATGAAGTCGTTTCCGTCTTCATCAACGTCACATCTTCGACAGTTTTCTTTTCCATATTTATTTTCAAAGTATGTGCGTGAAAGCTTAGAGACAATTTGGTCATCATTATATTTTTCAATTAACTGTTCAACGGCGTTTTTAGGGAGATTTCGTTCGTATTTCTTAATTATTTTTGTTAAATGAGGATAGTCACGAAGAATTTCTGGAAGGTTGAATCCTTCATCGTCGTCTCCTCCAGAAACCTCTTTTTCTTCTTCCGCGAGTTCAAGATATTTCTTTCGACTATCGATGGAATTTTGGAGAAGTTGAACTAATGTCTTATCTTCAAGTTCCATCTTCACAAGATAAGGACATTTTTTCGACACAAAGTCTTTAATAACTGTTTTCGTGATCATAACTTTATTGTACATGTTTTCTAGCTTGAGAAAACAAGAAAAAATAAAGTTTAATAATTATTAAACTTATTTCTTTTACATAAATTTATACTAATCTAGATTATACGAGAAAACATTACTTCGTTCTTGATGGACATAGAAGTTAATTGTTAAGTCAGTGA
>CAMGZN010000010.1 GCA_946183335.1 uncultured Caryophanales bacterium
AATGTTGTTAATTTGGTAGCATAGAGCATCAGCTCATCAGCATCATAAGGAAAGTGACCGTCATCTAAGTAAGGAGAAAGAAAACCAAAAAGTTGGTTTGGGTCAGTGATTATACCAAGAAGCTCAAACATAGACTTTGTTTTAATGTCTTCACCAATCTTTGTTAAAACAGATGATGGAAGAGTCATAAACATTGTAAAAACGTAATCAATTGTGTCTTGTGCAACCTGAACAAATTGTTCTCTAGTGGAGATGCTTTGCTCTCCAAAACTATCTTTTGTTAACATTGTTAAAAGTGCTTGAGGAAGATTTTTTTCAGTGACTAAATCATCCCCATAATCGAATTCGATAAATGCTGGTAAAACAATCGAGTCATTGTAGTTATGAACAATTTCATCGATGTTATCTTGATCAATATAAATATCGTGTCCAACACGATAGAAGCCATATTCTTCTGGAGCAATATAAGGAACAAGATCAGTTCTATTAACTATGTTAAAAACATTCGAATAGTCATGGTAATCAGCTGAGCCTTTTGCGGCTTCAAATGTATAAACATAGAAATTCTCATCAGGTGTAATCTTCTTTTCGCTTTCAAACAAAAGCTTGGAACATAGATTAGCAACGGCACCTGCTCGAGAATAACCAGTGATCAGGAATTTTGAGTTTTGATGACGATATGTTTGAGCGTACTCTTCTAGATCGCTGACAACTTGTTGAGCAGCTTCTAAGAAACCAGCGTGGTCACCTTCTGTACCGATTTTAAGGTTACTTGACCATTCTGCGCCATAGGCGAATCCACGAATCGAAACTAAAACAACTTTTTGTGAATTGATATTTCTAGAGCCAAAAGCATAGGCAATAGAGTTCTTTGTTGGGGCGTAATCATAAGAATCAGAAAGTTGTAATGTTGAAAACATCATATCTCGATAAAAGTTCGAGATGGTGTCTTTAGTTTCGTTTGCGCATGATGCGCCATAGGCGAACATAGCTAAATCTTTATCAAATTCACTTGACGGTTTACTAAAAGCATCATGTTTTAAAACAAACTCTTGGTTGTAACGCTCGCCATTTCCAGACATTGAAACAACACTTTTTAAATCAGTTGTTCCAGAATCGGGTGCAAAATCACATCCACCTAATAGAAGAGGGAATAAAGCTAATAAAATTAGTTTTCTTTTCATTTGAGTTCTTCCTCCACAACTTTTGGGTCAAGATATTGGAATGTCACTGTATCAACCATTGGGGCATACTTTTTGAGTTTCTCTTCTGAGTCAATTGTCCAAACATTCGTAAAATGTTTTTTAATGTAACGTTGGACACGTTTTTCTTCAAATAACTTGTCCTCTAAGTCGACGGATTCCACTGTTCTTCTAAAGAACCAGGTGTATTCATCAGATTTTGCGACTAACAAAGAACGGATAAATCCTTCATGTTTTAATGGCCACAACGAACGTGGATCGAATGAAATAATCAGAGCATTCTTTTTATCTTTGATTTGTTTGAATGCTTCTTTTGCTTTTATGGCAAGAGGTTTGTAGTTCTTACGGAACACTTTTAGTTCAATGACCATTGGAACACGTTCCTTGTTCAGTTCAAAAACTTCTTGAAGTGTTGGAATCTCTCCCCCGTCAAGTAGACGATAGTTCTCTTTAATCTCTTTTAAAGTGAGATCTTCGATGATCCCCTCTTTACCAGTTGTGCGTTTGAGTTCTTCGTCATGACACACAACAAGTTCTCCATCTTTGGTGAGATGGATATCAAATTCAAAAGCAACCCCATGATTAATCGCGTTCTCAAAAGCCTTGAGACCGTTCTCAGTGAACTTCTCATTATGAAGTCCACGATGTGCTATTCCTTTTAGGAATAACGGATTAATCTTGGAGATTGCTTTTTGTTTTTTCATTTATTTAATCTTCGGCTTCTCCGATGGCACTTAGACCACTAGAGAAAGTTGTTTTCTTACTTTTAACATTCTTCACAAAGAAGAAGATAGCCAAGGAGATGGCAACACAAATACCAGCATAGATTGGAAGCAAGAACCAATCAAAGCTTGGTGCCATTAATAATGCACCTAAAGCAATTGGTGTAATTGTCTGCGCAGCCATGCTGGATGCGTAGTAGTAACCTGTGAATGCACCAATCTTCTTGGAGTTACAAAGTTCAACAACCATTGGGAAGGAGTTCACGTGGACAAGCGACATACCAAAGTCTTTCACAAACCAAATGACAAAAAGCCAAATTGGAAGTGATCCTTCTGGAAGCCCAACCGCAAAGGTCATAATAATCCAAATGGCATAGCCTAATAAGGCTAAGCCTAAACCACCTAATAAGGTGTATTTACGTCCTAGCTTAGAAGCGATGAGTCCGCCAACGGCAAAGCCGATGACGCTACCTACACCACCAACAATGGTCAACATTCCTGTACCAACAGAAGAGGAATGTGTTCCATAGATAACATAGTTATTTAAGAATGTACGGACACCATTATCCGCCATGAACCAGAAGAATTCAGCACCAAGGATGAGCCAGAGCATCACTTTGTTAGCTTTGCTCATTGGCTTATCATCATCGACTTTATCAGTGGTTTCACTGATAGCGTCTCCACGAGCCATTTCGTCTTTAACTTCTTCAGCAATCTTGTTTTCCTTTATAAGGATAAATAAGACCACTGCTGAAACAAGCATTAATAAAGAAGCAACAAGGAATGGTCCTTCCACAGCCCAGATGTTTTTATAAGCCCATGTATGTTCTTTGAAGTTACCATTAGCATCTTTGGTTGTGCCTAAGTAATCAGAAAGAACAAAAACGAAGCCAACGACTGTCGCGAATGCACCACCTAGGTAGCCCATAATATTGATAATTCCGTTAGCTTTACTACGTAATGGTTTTGGTGTCATGTCCGGCATCAAAGCAACAGCGGGATTACGATACATCATCGCGAATAAGACAACAATTGCCATTAAGATAATGACGCCAACAACGTTTGAATAATGGAATAAAACCGGAATAAATGGGAAAGCCACAGCACAAACAAATGTGCCAACTAAAATAAATGGCATTCTCTTACCAATCTTGGTATGTGTCTTATCAGAAATTCGTCCAAAGATTGGTAGTAATATCAGGGCCGCTAGATTATCTAGCGCCATCATAATACCAACTAAGTATTGGACTTGTTTTTCATCTTTAATTCCTAACGAGTTCATAAATAACTCAGTTAAGAATGTTGGACACCAAGTGTCATACACCTGCCAAAGAAGCAGGATTCCAAAGAAAGCAAAACCAATAATAAACGTCCGCTTATAATTGAGTTTGAAGCCTTTCTCAGCAGTTTTTGCTTGTGCGCTCATACTTTTTCCTCCAAAAATTACTTTTTTAGTAAATCAGGTAGATCCTTAATGGAATCTAAAATATAAGTTGGTTGGTGATCGTATTTCTTCACATCTTCTAAAGAAGATTCTCCAGAAAGAACGCAAAGTGAATCAACGTTAGCGTTCACGCCGACAAGGATGTCGGTGTAGAGACGATCACCCACAACTAAAATATCTTTCTTTTCAACATTAAACTTCTTTGCAAGGTAATCAATCACAGCTGGGTTTGGTTTACCCATAACTGTGGCTTTTTTGCCAGTGCAACGATAAATCCATTCACACATTCCACCACAATCTGGAATGTATAAACCATCTTCGATTGGACAGCGCCAATCAAGATTTGTTGCGATGAACGGGAGTTCTTTTTCTTGTAAATATAAACAAGCTCCTTTAAGTTCGTCATAGACGAGTTCTGTGGAAAATCCACAAACCACTGCTTCAACGTTAAAGGAGGAATCATATCGATCAATGTAATTAAAGTGTTTCGTAAGCTTATCCTTTAAGGATTTGTTTCCGATACAGTAGATGTTTTTAATTCCATGGTCTTTCAGATAAGAGATGGTGACTTCGGTTGAGGAATAAAAGTTCTTTTCTAAAGAACACTTAATCCCAAAGTCACTGATCTTCTTAAAGTAGAAATCTAAATCGTGGGATGAATTGTTCGTGAAGAAAACATAATCAATCTTGTTATCGTTTAAAAACTTAAAAGTATCTAAAACTCCAGGAAGAAGGTTCTTCCCAAGATAGATTGTTCCATCCATATCAAAGACGATTAGTTTTTTCTTCATTTGAACTTAACTATTATACCTCAATAATCTTTGATTCGCATCTTTAATAAAATAAAAAAAGAACTCCATCATTATGAAGTTCGTTCAATATTACCAGCAATTCTTGGTTAATCTCCAAAAATTGCGTACCAATAATCGAAGACTCCGGCAATCTTAAGAATGACGAGAACTGTGTAACTTAAAAAGTATAAAACAGAGACAATTAAACCAGCAATTGCCAGGGCTTTACCTCGTCCATTGTGAATTTTAGAAAAACCAAATCCATAGAAGGATAAAATGAGTCCAGCTGGCCAGAAAACAAAAGCAAAAATTAAGCCAAGAATGGCGTAGATATTTCTTTCAGATGGTTGAGACTTCTTTTCATCTTCGACAACAAAAGGAAGTGGACTACCACATTTAGAACAATATTGATCGTTGTCATTCGCGGATTGACCGCAGTTTGGACAGTATTTCATTGATGACCTTCTTATGAAATCGCGATTAACAATACAACTAAAAGAGCAATTAAAACAAGACCGAATGTAAAACCAATCTTGGACCATTTAAGAATTTTGCGACGTTTAACGATTAACGGCTGATTAATTCTTTCGTTCGCCTCATCTTCTGATACGGCTCCTATAACTTCAATAACTTTATCCTTAAAAGAACGTCGGATTGTTAAGTTTGCTCTATCTTCCGTAAGTTTAATCTTCGATTTGTAGTTAAAAACAACATTATTCTTGGCTTCGTGAGGACAGAAGATACCAAAGATGCCAACGACAAAGAGAATCATTTCTTGAATCCACCAGTGCTCAACCAAATATGGATGATAAGCAAACATTGATAAATCAAGTTCGTCTTGTTCAGTATCGATACTTGCGATAAATTTACGTTTTTCAATCTTTTCAAAAGGAATAGGTTTGTTATTTAGACGAAGTCTTTCAAGAAGGAAAGGATCAAAGACAGTAATTTCTACGTGTTTCATTTCGCACTTCCTCCTACAATGACAAAGACCAAAAGGAGCAAAAATGCAACTCCTCCAACAATCATTGTGACAATTGGTTTTGTCTTTGTTTTATTCATTTTAATGATGAATCCGATAACCAAAAGAACCAGTAAAACCCCCATTATTCCGAGAATTACTGGGCCTACTGTTAATTGGAAACTCATTGCTTTATCAACATCAAGCTTATCAAAGGTGGACCACATTTTCACAACGATGTTGTTTTCAATGGTAAAAATCAGTCCAAGCGTAAAAATAACAAGGAACAAAGAAACAACCACGGCCATCATCACGTAAGCAAAGATAAAACCAACATAAATGATTGGGGCCATAGCCAATAGGAAAGCAATCACCGATAAGAACACAGTGAGATTAGCAAAAGTGTCGTATAAACGATTTAAGAAATCTTGCTTTTCAATTGGTCGGTTCACCGATTAAAATCCTCCATAAAGTAGGACTAGCAAAAAGAACATTTGGTCTCGAGTTAAAAAGCCATCGACTTCATAACGATATTGTCCACAATAGTCTTTAATCTTGTTGCCAACAACTTCGGCAACATAGTTGCCACAGTAATATCTTAATTTACTTCCATCGAATTCAAAAATGTATGGGCCGCAGTAGCGACGCATTTTATTGCCTTCGGTTTGAAGTCGATATTGTCCACAGTATTCGCGAAGTTTATCACCTTCAATTTGATAACGATATGGACCACAATATTCTCTGATTTTATCTCCATCAACATCAAGGAAGTAATTTCCACAATAATATCTAACTTTTGGCATACTTTATTCCCTACGCTTATTTTACATCTTTTTTATGATCAAAGATTTCATCTTCTTCTCTTAATTCGATTTCCCAATCCATTCTATATAAACGGACTTTTTCGTGTTTATGACCGCATCTAATAACACGGATTGGTTTGTTGTTTTTCTTAATCCATTTATTGAATCCAAAAAAGAGGATTAGATAAACGATTAATGAAAGGACAAGAATGCCCACAACAATGATTAAGATTAAGAGTTCTAATTCCATAATGGTTATCTACATTATAAAGTAATAAAAAAGAACCAGCAATTACTGGTTCATTTTTGGGGCGAGTGACGCGAATCGAACGCGCGAATGACCGGTTCACAGCCGGTTGTGTTAGGCCTCTTCACCACACTCGCCAGAGCGTTAATAATAATAAATATTAATGAAGCTTTTGTAAAGCAGATTTTGCAAGTTTAAGGATTGGTAATTCTCTTTGCTTTACAAGACGTCCAACAAGGACATTTTGCATCTCTTCATATAGACGAATTGCTTCATCAATTGGAACCCAGATAATCTTGTTGATACGGATTTGTTCATCGACTTCGAGATGTTGATGGACTTTTTTACCTCGGCGAACCAGATAGTAGTAGTTATGGTTCTTTCTTTCGATGAGGTTATAGTAGTCATCAACTTCGCCTAGGAAACAGATTACCTCGGATTCATAACCAACTTCTTCATGGAGTTCACGATGGAGTGTCTCTTTATGAGTTTCATTTGGTTTAGCGCCTCCACCAGGAGTTTCGTAATAATCACGAGGTCCAAAACCATCATCATCTTTGAGATATTCCAAACAAACATTGTCGTTTTCATCAACGAAAATAGCCCGAACAACTTCTCTAGTATGAGAAACACCAGTGAATGGATATTGATCGTCTTTAAATTTGAAAAGCGGTTCCATGTTCTTAATTTTATATAAAAGAAGAGCATTATGCTATAATGACTTGGCTTATGAAGAAAATTTCCTGTTTGAAGTTATTCCTAACATTCCTCAAGCTAGGACTATTTTCTTTTGGTGGCGGACCAGCGATGTTAATGCTGATTCGTGAAGAAATTGTCACGAAGAAGGGTTGGATGAGCGATGATGAACTGACTGAGATGGTTGGTTTAAGCGAATCCACACCTGGTCCAATCGCGATTAACTTAGCTACTTATCTTGGATATCGAAAACATGGTTTCTTTGGAGCCTTATGTGCCACTCTTGGTGTGATGGTTCCAACATTTTTAATCATGTTTATCATCTCGATTTTCTTCCGTAATTTGATGCAATATCAACCTGTTCAATTTGCATTTATGGGCGTCAAAGTTGCGGTTGTTTTCTTAATTTTGCGAGTGGCAATTTCCCTAGCAAAACACATAAAATCTTCTGGTTTTGCGGTGATTTTGTTTTTAATTGTCGCAATTTTGATGATTGTGTTCCACTACTTCAATATCGACTTCAGCGCCATCTACTTTATTCTTATTGGATTATTCCTCGGATTACTTGTTTACTCACTCATTATTCCACTTACTCATAAGAAAAAAGAGGAGGTTCAAAAATGATCTTCCTCAAGTTATTTTTAGAATTCCTCAAGATTGGTTTATTCACCTTTGGAGGTGGCTATGGAATGATTCCACTTGTTCGTGAAACTGTTTTAAAGAACGAGTGGATGAGCGAATCAGAATTCTTAAACATGATTGGTTTAAGCGAAGTAACTCCAGGACCAATTGCGATTAATATGGCGACTTATGTTGGCAACGTCCAAGGTAGTCTAACTTCCCTTGGTGCGTTCGGTGGATTCCTTGGTTCACTTATTGCAACGTTCGCAGTTATTCTTCCAGCATTCATTATTATGCTAATTTTCTCAATTTTCCTAAAGAAGTTTGGCTCTCAAAAACACATCAAGAATGCTTTAAAAGGAATTAATCCAGTTGCGATTGCTTTAATCGCATCCACCGCATTAATTCTTTTAAGTGATGTTCTATTCCCAATCTCAACAAGTAATGGAGTATCGATTTCCTTTAATAGAACATCTATCTTTATCTTCTTAATTATTGTCTTTATTTATATCGTAATTACACGTGTGCTCAAGAAAAAAGCACACCCAATACTTATTATTTGCTTGGGTGCACTTCTTGGTTTAGCTGTGAATTATATTAATCTCATCTAAACTACTGAGATATGAAAAGGAGACCTTAAGGTCTCCATTTTTTATTCTCCGCTTCGTAAGGCAACAACTGGGTCTTTCTTGGCAGCTGCTCGACTTGGAATTAAGCCTGAGATTAATGTTAAGACTATTGAGAGGCCTAAGACCGCTAGAGCTAAGTACCATGGAAGCCAGACAATGGCGCCGACACCAGCGACAGCTTTAAGAACGATATTAATAATCGCCGACAAGACGTAAGTTACAGCAATACCAAAAGCACCTGATATTGCTCCAATGATAAATGTTTCAACAATAAATAAATTCGAAACATCGAGCTTACGTCCACCGAGAGAACGAATAATACCAATTTCTTTGACGCGTTCCACCACACTAACATAGGTGATAATACCAATCATCACCGTTGAAACAACAAGCGATAAGGATGTGAAAGCGATTAATGCGATTGAAATAATGTCGATTAACGAGTTAATCATATTAATAACAATCTCAAGATTGTCGGTGTATTTAACATTCGAACGAGCAGCACGAGATACTTTTTGTTCGACTCCGTCTGGATGAATAGTAATTTCGTTGTCCCCGTTCCATTCATCGAGATAATCAGTGACAAAGTGTTTATCATCAAAATTCTTTGGGAATATTGAAACATTATTTGATGTTGAATTTCCACCAACATAACGGATGTTATTATTAAATTGACTTTCTAAGTCGAAGGAGCCCATTAAGTTTTGGATGATAGACATGTTTTGAACATTTTCTCCAACTGTTCCAATTAGAATTGGTGTGCCAAATCCAAATGTTGTTTTTTTTGTAATAAAGTCAAGATTAGTTGTATCAAAGCAGTTATAATCACCAGGTACTAATGTGATTAATGTGGATGATTGTAATTGGGCCAAAAGCTGAGCGCCAACTCGTTGAGTATCTGGATCGGAGCTTTCAATGAGACTGTTTGCAAACATTGTTTCAACCGACTGAAGTTTTGATTTCATAATTGTTTGCATATAATCCCATGCTTTCTTTTCGCCTTCTTCAGTTTTTGTTTTATTGAATTTATCAATAATACTAGTTGTATAAGCTTCCTTAGCTTCTGGAGTTGTTGCAGTTGTTGGGAAAACTGGTTTGAATTTTCGAACCTTTGTATCAGAAATTCGAATGAATTCGCCGTCTTGAACAGGTTCGCGGCCAATTAAACCGTTATCCGAGAAAATATTTGCCAAATCTTTTAGATAATTGACAATTTTTGAATCTTTATTATCTTCGATGAATTGTTGATCATAAGCATCAGAAACAACAAATCCGGTTTTCAAACAACCATAGGAAATACCTTCTTTTGGTTTAAGAATTGCGGTAATTTTCATTTCGCGTCCTGTCGTCGGAGCATCACTTGGAAAATCACCAATATATTCATACTCAGTTGGAATAATTGGACAATCAGACATTGCAAAGAAGATTGAATATTTCATTGATGCTTTAAAAACGTCATCATTGTTATAAACAACATACTTTTTATTCAACAATGTTGAATAATCAAAATCTTCTGGTTGAAGAGTAACATTACCAGATGAGGAACCAGTTTTTGCAAATTTATTAATTACGTCGCCAAATTCATCTTGTGAATAATAGCCAGCTTGAGCAAGGAAAAGATCGGTCAATTGCTGATCTTTATCAAGAACGATAGCCATTTCATTTGCTGCGGTTGGTAATTTTCCGCCTTCATTTAATACATCATATTGTTCCAAAACATATTGTTCATTATTTGGTACAACATCGAATGTTGATGTGAACATCGGAATCATTGATGCATAATTTGCAAACTCTGTTTGTTTAACGATCGATACATAGTTATCTTCAATTTCTTGTAAAGAAATGTGTTTGGCGTTTTTAACTATTTTTACGCCACTTTCGTTGTGAGTATACGACCAATCCGTATAGATGTTTAACTTACGATTCAAACCATAAGTAAAACGCATAGCAGAATAATAATCAGACGGCATTTCTTTTACGTATTGAACGTAATCGGCAGTAATGTCGTTTTTGGTTAATGATTCTTCAAATTTATTTCTGGTATCTGCAAGATACTCAATCATATAATCAATATTTACTTTTCCATCTTTGATGGCTCGCTTCATTGCATTGTTCTTTTGAGCGGTTGATGCAAAGCTAATTAAAGATGCTAAATCAAGAGACGATTCTTGAATTTGAACAGGGTTGCCAGAAAGCATGTCGTCTTGCATATCATCAATGTATGAACGCACACCACTAGTGACAGCAAGAACAGCGGAAATACCAATAATACCGATTGAGCCAGCGATACAGACGAGGGCTGTACGTTTTGCTTTCGCCCACAAGTTTTTAGCGGACAAAAGGAACGTTGTTTTGCCGTTCATCTTTGATTTACGGACTTTTTCATCAACAACTTCCACTGTTTCATTACTGACTTCGTATGGGTTAGAGTCATCAGTAATTTCACCGTCTTTCATCGTAATAATACGAGTTGAGTATTTATAAGCTAAATCTGGGTTATGGGTGACCATGATGACCAATCTGTCATTCGCAACTTCTTTTAGAAGTTCCATGATTTGAACAGATGTCACAGAGTCCAATGCACCAGTAGGTTCATCAGCCAAAAGAATCTCAGGGTTATTTACAAGAGCACGAGCAATCGCAACGCGTTGCATTTGTCCACCAGAGAGCTGGTTTGGACGTTTCTTTGCTTCACCTTCAAGACCAACTTTCTTAAGAGCTTCCAATGCTCTTTGTTGACGCTCTTCTTTAGAGACTCCGCCGATGGTTAAGGCTAACTCAACGTTACCCAAAACATTTGTTTGTGGAATAAGGTTATAATTTTGGAAAACAAAACCAATTGAATGGTTACGATAAGTATCCCAGTCACGGTCTTTATAGTTTTTCGTGGATTGACCTTTGATTAAAAGATCTCCAGAAGTGTAACGATCTAGACCACCAATGATGTTTAAAGTTGTGGTTTTACCACAGCCAGAAGGACCAAGGATAGAAACAAATTCATTTTGACGGAAAGAAATCGTAATTCCTTTCAAAGCGTGAGTGACATTATTTCCACTCACATAGTCTTTCACAATATTTTTTAATTCAAGCATGACGATGTTCCTCCTTTAGTGATCCTTGGTAGTCTAATGCGTAATATTATTGTAAGTATATTTCAAGATATCTCAACTAAAAATATATTTTTACGAAAAGTTATCCATGACTTACTCAGTGACTATTCGCTCTTCCCATTGTTGAATTAAGATACAAGAGGACTATAATAGTCGTATGAAATATTTACTATTTGTTGTGTTAGAAAACACAAAAGAAACTTCAGATTTGATTAAAGAACTCTCTTTGAAGGGCATTAACGGAACTGTGATGGCGTCGACTTCATTAAAACACGTCTTTGAGGATGAACGAGAGGACACACTTCAATTTGTCTCTCTTAGTCACATTGATCAACATAAGTTGACTCAGAACACCACTGTTTACTTCATCTTGGATGAGCAAAATATTGAAGAAGTGAAACAAATTGTCCGTGAAAAGACGGGTAATTTTACAAATACAAAGGGAGGAATGTTTGTTTCTCCTTTAACTAGTTTTGAAGGCAGTTTCTAGATGAACCAAATACTTTGTATTGCCTTAGCTCTTTTGGTTGGTCTTTTGTCTTCAAGACTAATGAAGTTTTTAAGACTGCCAAACGTCACTGGTTATTTGATTGCTGGTATTATTTTTGGACCGTTCGTTTTAGGCAAGTATATTGGCGGATGGGATGAAGGAAAGCTAAGCGCAGTCAAATGGATTAGTGAAATCGCACTTGGTTTCATCGCGTTTACAATCGGAACTTCCTTTAGGAAGACTTCATTACAAGCGGTTGGAAAACGAGTCATTATCATCACTCTTTTCGAAGCTCTTGGTGGAGCCATTTTAACAATTGGCGGACTCTTTATTGCGAAGATTTTTCTTGGTGATCAACTTCCAGTTTCCATCATTCTTACATTAGGAGCGATTGCCTGCGCTACTGCACCTGCAGCAACCTTAATGGTTATTCGCCAATATCAAGCACGTGGGCCTGTTGTTTCAACTTTAATTCCAGTTGTCGCGTTTGACGACGCTGTCGCATTAATTACCTTTGCTGTTTTATTTGCATTATCGAAGGGTTTTGCATCAAATGGTTCGGTTTCTGCGGTAGAAATTTTATTAATTCCACTTATCGAAATCCTTGGCTCAATTATATTGGGAACTGTTTTAGGATTCCTTGTTGCACTTGGATGTAAGTTCTTTAAATCACGTGCAAATCGCATGATTATGATTATCTGTGCGGTTCTTACAATTGTTGGTTTATCCATGCTTTGCAGTGAAAACCACTGGCAAATCATGGGTGCAAATCTTTCCTTCTCACCACTTCTTGGTTGCATGATGATTGGTGCAATCTTTATTAACTTTAGAAGTGACGCGATGAGAACAATTGACCGTGTTGACCAATTTACTCCACCACTTTACATGCTTTTCTTTGTCATTTCTGGTGCATCACTCGATATTACCATCTTTGGAAGTGACTCCGCTTTAGTGGTTGGGATTATATCTTTGGTTTACATCATCTTTAGATGCGCTGGTAAATATCTCGGTGCATTTTCCTCGGCAAAAATCACGAATTCTGAACCAACAGTTCAAAAATACCTCGGATTTACATTGTTCCCTCAAGCTGGTGTCGCGATTGGTTTAGCCACCACCGCGAACCAAGAACTATCTCACCTCGGATTAGAAAAACAGAGCTCCATGATTCTCGCAGTCGTCTTAACTGCAACAATCATTTATGAGCTCCTAGGTCCAATTATTACAAAGATATCTCTACAGAAAGCCGGAGAAATTCCTACTTCAGCAAATTAGCTAAATCAGAAACAGAATTAGCCACATAGGTGGCTTTTTCTTTAAATGAATCGATATTGACTCCGTATCCAAAGGTGACTAAGCAGGAATCAACTTCTCCGTTAATCGCGGTTTGAATATCGGTGATTGAGTCTCCAATAAAAAGACACTCCTCTTTTTTAAGCTGATACTTTTCAACCAAGTAATTAATCAAAATTGGATTTGGTTTTTCAGGGTTTTCAATTTTGTGTCCACAAGCTTCAACAAATAATCCCTTTGGAAATGTTTTGGCGATAATGTCATCAAGAAGAAATTGTGGTTTATTTGAAACAATGAATAGTTGATAATTTTCTTTCAAAGAAAGAAGGAGTTCAGTCATTCCCTGAAAAGGTTTGGTTGTTCGATCTTGAAGTTCAAGATATTTTTCAAAGAAAAGTTTTTGAAATTGATCGTACTTTTCCTTACTTGGAGTTGTGAAAGAAATCGCTCGTTCAGCAAGCTTATAAGCTCCACCTCCAATGAGTTTCTTTCCTTCTTCGTATTCGTATTGTTTAGAGTATCCACACTCTTTTAGAGCGTAGTTAACTGCGTCTAAAATATCTTGAAGTGTATCAAGAAGTGTTCCATCAGTATCTAAGAAAAGTGCTTTGTACTTTTTATTCATTGATTGATTTATAGTGGGCTTTAAAGTCTTCGTCGTACCAGTAGTAACGGTCTTCGTCTTTTTCATGAGCGTCATACCAGATTTGAGCGACTAACTTATCATATTTTGCTTGTTTATCAAAATCCCAGGCGTATTTATCATATGAAACGTTGTGCCAGTGTGCACAGTAAAGAACAGTGAATGGAGTAGCTTCAAATTCAACTCCATCATGGTTAACCCATCTGACTTTTTTAAAGATATCTCCTTTGGAGAAATCTTTGCTTAAGAGTTTTCCTCCACGATATTCAGCGTAGTTCTCAAGGTCTTGTTTAGTGATTTCTGAACGTGGTTTATCAATATCAAATGGAAGATGAGTATATGTTGCAGTTGATTTAACCTTTTCATAATCAATCGGATTACCATGTTTATCTTTTCCATCAGCGAGCAAATTCATTTCACTCCACTTCTTTGGAATAGCTTCATAAGCTTTACTTCCGTTGAAGTAGGCAAGCATTTTTGCTTCGTCTTTATGCTTGTACCAATAACGTGGAGCGTTGTTGTTCCTTAAAAGTCTCTTGATGATAAAGAGTTTGAGAATTTTCTTTGGAACAATACGTCCCATTTTGAAGTATTTATGTCTATTTAAGACATCATCCCAGAATCCAGCGACGCTGTCCTCTTGGAAATGGAAGAGTTCTTCGAGTTTGTTGGAATCACTATAGAAGACACCGTGGAAGTTACGAGCAGCATTATAGTTTGGATCGAAGAATTGCTTGGTAGATGCACCAATCATCTTGAAACCAAGATCAAACGTCTCGCTTCCTGTCGCTCGTCCTTTAGGACCTCCACCAATGTTGAAGCAATGTTTCCAGAAGTTTTCTTCGTTTAATTCACCTGCTTGATCACGACGGAGAATGTTTCTAATTAAAACAGCGGAATCTTTTGCGGTTGTCCATTCAAGAGGCGAGTTAAAACAAGTATGAAACATGAGTCCGTCTGAAATGTTTGCCATTAAAAGAGCATCATAAAGCATAGCTGTTTGACGTAAAACAGTCCAAGTTTTAACGTTACTTTCGAGTACTGCAAATTCACCTCTCATCTTGGTTAAAGCATATATATCAAAAGGTGAAACAAGGAGCGGATCCCCGATTCTGCCAAAGAGATGATTTTGGTCACGATCGCCAAACAATCCAACGGTTGAAATATGGATTAATTTTGGTTGTTTTTCGCCCATGGATTCAATGACTTTACAAATCACTTTTGGGCCAATTTCGTTAGACTCAATTGCACCCTTTGGATCATGGTCAGAATGAGGTGGAATAATCGCACCTAAATTGAGCACATAATCAACGCCTTCACAAAGTTTTTTAACGGCTTCTTCATCAGCAACAGAACCATCAATTACAACGATTTTATCCAAAAATTGCTGGTGTTTTTTGATTAATTTGTTAGTTTGCTTCTTATGAAAACGAAGCACTCGAATCTGCTCTAAATTGTCTTCTTTAAGAAGTGTATCAAATAGGGCTTCACCCATGTGTCCAGAGGCACCAGTTAACGCAACTTTCATAACTATTTTTCCTTTGATTTTTTTACAGTCGCTAAACGACGAATGAGTTCTTTTTTAATCGAGTCAAATCTTTGGCTACTTAACTCAGCAAATTGTTTGACTTTAATACCTAAATGGAGAGAGTAAGCAAAGTCGACAATCATTGCTCCAACAACTCCACCAATAAAGTATGTGTAGATAAGGTTTTCACTAATCCAACCAATCACCTTTACTAGAGATGGATTAAGGAAGAAAAAGTATAAGGATCCAACCACTAACCAAATTAATGAGAATGATGGACAAATAATGCCCATAATGTTTCCCTTACGGTTGGAATAATCCCATAATTTCACGTGCAAACCTTTGATGAAGATTAAACCAGCGAGGAATTCCACCACAGTCATTAATACCCCAATTAAAAGAATATGAATAACGATGTCTAGCCATTCTTCACTAATTCCAAATGAAATATTACTGACCGCATACAAACAAAGAACACCAAAACCATAGATTGGAAGGTATGGACCAACCAAAAAACCAGGGTTCATCCATTTCTTTTGAGAGACAAAACGTCTAAAAAGGAGTTCAATCACCCATCCAACAAGGGATCCGATGACGAATAAAGTTGATGCAATGACGAGATATTTCATTTGGTAATTTTGTTATACAAAACTATGAATATCATTCCACAAATCATCCAATATTTAAATATGTTTTGTTAATGTCCGGCTTTTCATTAGAAAAGTAATAATAAATTTGGTAAAATATTTTATTACGAGTTATTTGCTGATAACTCGGAGATACAGGTCATGAGAATTCAAAAGAAAACAATCATCATTCCACTGCTCGCGCTCGTTATCACTGGATGCGCAATAGGTAAAAACAACAAGAAGAAGAAAAGAACTTCTTCTGAAGATCCTATTAGTAGCGAAACAGTGACAAGCGAACAAGATCCAACTTCCGAAGGCGGAACTTCTTCACAAGAAACAACTTCCCAAGGTGGAACAAGTGCCACTCCTACAACATCCCAGGGAGGAACTAGTTCTCAAGGAGGCACTTCTGCGAATCCAACAACAAGTTCTCAAACCCCTACCTCAAGTGCTCAACCTGCATCTTCAAGCGTCACACCTGCATCTTCTTCAGTTATTCCTTCAACATCTCAAGCACCTGTAGTCGTTCATGTTACAGGCGTAACTATATCAGGTAGTTCAAGTATCACTAAAACTGTTGGTGACCCAGCTTTTACACTTTCATATACAGTCTCACCAAGCAATGCTACTGATAAATCAGTACAATGGAGTTCAACTAACACATCTGTTGCCACAGTTAATAATGCAACTGTGACGATTAAAGCTGCTGGTTCCACCACAATTACCGTTACAACTAATGATCAAAACAAGACTGCTTCAGTTAGTTTGACTGTTAATGCTGCTAGTCCAGTAAGTAAGAAAAAACTCAAATATACATATGATGATTATCAAAAATATAACGCATACGGATTGGATAACTGCCCACTAGAAGGAAATCCAAAACTTTTAGTTATTCCAGTTTGGTTTAGTGATTCGTCCGATTTTATTGATTCATCGCATAAAGAAACTGTTCGAAGTGATATCCAAAAAGCATATGTTGGATCAAATGACGAAACCGGATGGAGAAGCGTAAAGACATTCTATGAAGAAGAGTCATTAAACGAATTACATCTCCAAGCTACTGTTTCAGATTGGTATTCAGTCAGTAATGACTCCACATATTATGGCGATGACGATAATGGACTATCCCGTACTGTTAGCTTAGTTGATACCGCTGTAACGTGGTATTTCAATAACCATAAATCAGAAAGCCGAAAAGGCTATGACACAAATGGTGACGGATTTATGGATGGCGTTATGCTTATTTACGCTGCTGCCGACGGTAGAGCAAATCCATATGCCGGAAGTAACCTTTGGGCATATTGTTATTGGACTAATAATTACTCCAATATAACAAACCCAACTGCGAAATCATTCTTCTGGGCTTCGTATGACTTTATGTACGATAGTTCAAACGCTGAATCTCATACTGGTTGTTCAGATTATGGAGGCGGAGATTGCTCGTACTGTAATATTGATACACATACATTCATTCATGAAATGGGTCACGTTTTAGGTCTTGAAGACTATTACGATAACTACGAAACACAACTTTGTCCTTCTGGCGCATTTAGTATGCAAGACTGGAACATGGGTGGACACGATCCATATTCAGTAATGGCTTATGGATGGGCTCAACCATACATTCCAACAACTACAACAACAATAACATTGAATGATTTCCAATCATCTCATGATGTTATTTTGCTTGCAAACCACACTGTAGATTCTCCATTTGACGAGTATTTACTCGTCGAGTTCTATACTCCAACTGGACTAAATAAGTTTGATACCGACCACGCTTATGGAAGCTATCAAAAAGGGCCAACTCAATCCGGGATTCGTGTCTGGCATGTTGATGCTCGTTTAACCTACGTAACCAGTTACTCGGATACAAAAATCAAATGGTCTACATCCTTTGTGACTCATCCGGATTATTCAGGGGCTACATATGGAATTTACCATGCAACGGCAAACGCCTATGGAGGAGATTACGGTTCGGTTCTAGGAAGCGGTTATTATGACTATAACCTCTTACAATTCATCCGTAATAGCACATCAGTCGATTATCGCCCAAGTCAACCAATGAGTAATTCTGATTTATTTAAATCAGGCGACACATTCTCCATGTCGACCTATGGAAGCCAATTCTATAACACAGGAAAGATGAATACTGATACTGATTTAGGTTGGTCATTCAAGGTTGATTCTATCTCTGAAACACAAGCAACAATCACTGTCACAAAAGCTTAATTTACTCATCATTATAAAGGCCTCCAAAATGGAGGCTTTTTAATTAAAAAAG
>CAMGZN010000011.1 GCA_946183335.1 uncultured Caryophanales bacterium
ATGAAAATTTGGAGAAATATTTTATGAACTACTGCCCAAAATGTGGAACGAAACTTGAAAACGACCACCGCTTCTGTCCAAATTGTGGCCATAAATTATATGGAAATGCTGAAGTAGTTGACGGTCTATCGTCATACAATGGCGATCATGAAGCTTTACAACAAGTTGCAAAGATTTTCATGATTATTATGACAATCTTAGCGGGATTTGCTTTATTCCCTTTAATTTGGATGGTTCCAATGACAGTTTATTATAGCCACTGCATCCGCGATGGAAGAAAAGCTGGAGTAGCTTTTGCTATTTGTACACTTCTTTTCTGCAGTGTCATTTCTGGAATTCTAATCTTAGTTGACGAGAACGCTTAGTATGTTTGATTTATTAGTTGCCACAAATAACGCTCACAAGATTCATGAGTATGAAGAAATGTTTTCTCCATACGGAATTAAAGTTCATTCTCCAAAAGAACTAGGTATTCATGTTGATCCAGATGAAAATGGAACAACTTTTGAAGCAAATTCTTTAATTAAAGCTGAAGCTTTACAAGAATTTACCAAGATGCCTTTAATCGCAGACGATTCTGGGCTATGCGTTGATGCTTTAAATGGTTTTCCAGGCATTCATACCGCGCGTTTTGCTTCTGAACATGGAGGCAACGCCATCGCAAATCTTGAACTAATCAAAATGCTAGACAAATATGAGAATAAATCCGCTCACTTCGTTTGTGTAATTACATTACTCAACGTTGAAGATAAACCAGTTGTTTTTAAAGGAGTATGTCCAGGACACATTCTTCCAAAGCCAGAAGGTGAACACGGATTTGGATACGATCCAATCTTCTATAGTGAGGAAGCCAAGATTTGTTTTGGTATCGCTCCTGAAGAAGTAAAAAACACTTATTCACACCGTGCTTTAGCACTCAAACAACTTCTATCCTATTTAAAAAAGAAAGAATTAATTTAATATTTATTAATCTTTGATATAATACATATCGCTGGAGCAGTACCCAAGAGGCTCAAGGGGACGGTTTGCTAAACCGTTAGATCGGGTTACCGGTGCATGGGTTCGAACCCCATCTGCTCCGCCAGGAGCAAGACTAAGCAAATGCTTGGTCTTTTTATTTTTCTTTATTTATAAGATAATAAATCTATGATTCAAAACACTTTTAACGAAGAATTCATTAAGAAAGACAAATCACATCAACAAAAGAAAACCAAACTCACGATTATGTGTATGGTTTACAAAGATGATGGATCTTTTTTAGTGGAAAACCGTGTTAAAAAGGATTGGCCAGGTCTTACTTTCCCAGGTGGACACGTGGAAGATGATGAGTACATTCTCGACGCTGTTATCCGTGAGATGAAAGAAGAGACTGGATTGACTGTTTCTAATCTTGAACCACGTGGCTACATTGAATGGAATAATTTTGGAGATGATGTTCGTCACCTCGCAATGCTATTTAAAACAAAACATTTTGAAGGCCAAGTAAAGTCATCAAAAGAAGGACAAATCTTCTTCATTAAAGAGGCCGATTTAGAGAAGTATCCATTATCAAATGACTTCTTAAAAATCTATGAACTTTTAAAGTAAAATATCAAAGAATTGCATAAAAAAGAACCAGCAAATCCTGGTTCTTTTTAGTTTTTGTGTTAATTAGTAGGCTCTTGCAAAAAAGACTACTTTTTCAGCCTTTTTACCGCAGACTAAGCATTTGTGTTCAAATGGTACTTGGTCGAATGGTAAGCAACGAGCTGTCGCTTGATAAAGTTCTTTGATTTTGTCTTCACAAGCTTGGTCGCCACACCACATAACTTTGGCGTATCCACCGCGATCAAGGATTTCTCCAAGTTCTTCAATGGAGTGGGCTTCAGTTGTGTGTTCAAGAAGATACTTGAAGGCTTTTTGATACATTTCTTTATGGATGACATCCATTAAACGAGAGACTTCCTTCGCCACATCTTCTTCTTTGGTGATAAGTTTTTGTCCATCATTACGTTTTGCTAAAACACAAACGCCGTTTTGAATATCACGTGGTCCAATTTCTAAACGAAGTGGAATACCTTTCATTTCATACTCGGCATACTTCCAACCTGGTGAACGATCAGAATCATCAAGTTTGACACGTACTCCAGCTTTCTTTAGGAGTTCATAGTATTCTTTGGCTTTCTTCATAACGTCTGGGTTTTTCATCATAACTGGAATAATAACGACTTGGACTGGTGCTACCTTTGGTGGGAGCACTAAACCATTGTCATCTCCATGAACCATAATGATTGATCCAAGAAGTCTAGTTGAAACACCCCAGCTTGTTTGGAATGGAGCTTGTAGTTTGTTTTCTCTATTAGAGAAGGAAATACCAAATGCTTTCGCAAAGCCATCACCAAAATAGTGGGTTGTACCACTTTGTAAGGCTTTGCCATCAGGCATTAATGCTTCAATGGAGTATGTTTCTTTTGCACCAGCAAATTTTTCTTTATCAGTCTTAATACCTTTAACGAATGGAACAGCGAGCAAATCACGACCCATTTCATCATAAATCTCAAGCATTCTTAAGGCGTCTTTTCTTGCTTCTTCTTCACTTTCATACATAGTATGACCTTCTTGCCAGAGGAATTCACTTCCTCTTAAGAAAGGACGCGTGGTCTTTTCCCAACGAACAACGCTACACCATTGGTTATAACGTTTTGGAAGATCGCGATATGATTCAATAACATTTTTATAATGTTCACAGAAAAGAACTTCGCTTGTTGGGCGAATGATTAATTGGTCATCGAGTTGATTCTTACCACCGATGGTGGCAATTAAGGTTTCTGGAGCAAAGCCACTAACATGGTCTTTTTCCTTTTGGAATAAAGAGGCCGGGATAACAAGTGGCATATAGACGTTTTCAACACCAACATTTTTAAATTTTGCATCTAAGTAATGTTGAATTTCTTCCCAGATGGCATAGCCATATGGACGATAAATAATAAAACCTTTGACGGATGAGTAATCCATCAATTCGGCTTTCTTACAGACGTCAGTATACCATTGGGCAAAGTCGTCTTCTTGACGTGTAATAGCTTCATTTTTTTGTTGCGCCATAAACATATCTCCTTTGAATTTTATTCATTAATTTTGTCGAGTTTCATCTTCGCTTTCTTTGAGATTGGCAGCACATTTTCATCACTGGCTCCAATAACTTCGGAAGAAACAATTTCCACACCCAATCGAACCAAAAGTTCGACAGAATCCCATGACGTCATATTTGATGCCACAAGAGTTTTATTAAACTTTAATAAGTTTTCAATTAAGTTTTGGAAGATTGGGAGACGATTCATACTTCTATTCGAAAGTGTTGCGTCAGATTCAATAATAAAATAATCGAATGTCTCATAAATCTTTGGAAGCAAAGTTAAATCACTATAATCATCAATTCGTAGTGCGGCCGCATATCCATTCGATCGTAGGTTTGTCACCATCGCGATAATGGAATCGGTCGACATACTTGGAAGATCAAGGAAGTCTTTTTCAGCAATACAAATAACAACTTTGGTTTCTTTAATGCCTTGGATGTGTGAGAGTGTACGAGCGACAAACGCGATTTCGTTGTAGCTCACATCAAAGAACAATGTGTGGTTTTTCTCTGACTTTTGTTGGATGAAACGAGAAATCGCGTTTCGCGCTAGTGTTGAGAAAAGCTCACGGTCATCATTTGTTTTATAAGCATAACTCTTGAGTTCTTCAATTGAGCCAAAGAACGAATCGAGTGGTTTGATAATCGATTGATAGCCGATTGTTCTTTTGCGCCCAACATCATAAATTGGACGATAGAGATATTGGAATCTCTTATCATAGATAATACGTTCAACTTCGGTTCGATAGTTTTGAGAACTAACACGTTGAACATTCTCTCCATACTCTTCATAGAAGAGATAAGAAAGACCTTCTTCACGAGCAGTTAATACAAGCTTCTCTCCTTCTTCAATAATCTTCTCCAGATCGGAATCAAGAAGTTTGTTTTCCATAATTGCAATTGAATATTGAATGTAATCAACAGATGTATGGACGGACATACGACGGCGTGTCTCGAGTTCAATAGCGTGTAAAGCTTGCACAACTTGTCCACGGATGGACGCCTTGAAATCGGTGATGAAAATTTCATCATCGCCATACTCAATCATCATTCGGTCTTTGCTAATGAAAGGGACAAATGCATTTTTAAGTGTTACGAAATCCAAACGAGAAATCTTCTCAGTGCTATTCTTCTGATAGAACTTCACGCAGCAAGTAAAACCACGATTTGGTTTCTCTCTTAATGCGTTAGAAAGAGCCGTTTGGGTCGAGAATTTATAGAACCCTTCATTATTACGTCTAGAACGGGAAACATTCATAAATCTTAATAAATGGGATTCAAGATGAATAATTTGGTTAGCATAATCGATCTTTGTTACTTGTAACAAAGTAAAATATTTTTTACGATTACGATGAACGATAACCGAGATTTCTAATGTTTGTGGGGCTCCACTATCCTTGTCTAATAATGCGCCAATCCAATCAATTAATCGTTCACGTTCATTGGACGGGAACATGTTGTAAAAGTTAGTTAAAGATGAACAACGACGACGACGAATCGATGAAGCATTATAGTAGTCTGTTCGATCGTTTTGAATGTCTAACCTAAAGACACGAATAGAGTTTGATGAATCCTGAATTTTTCCAGTGAAAATAGAGTCATTTCTTTTGCTGATAACAAATGAGATAACAAGCAGCACTAAAAGAATGCCAATAAATAAAATACCGCCAAAGAGGAGATATTTATTAAGTGTGGATTCAGCAAAAATAAGCATAGAAATATTATACACGTGATTATTTTATATACAACAATTGTTGTAAAAATTAATCAAAGATTAGACCTAATTATGGGGCAAACAGTTTCTTATACAATCAATCAACATATATGCTATAATAAGCGCCAGCTGGAGAAATACCCAAGCGGCTGAAGGGGCTGGTTTCGAAAACCGGTAGGAGGTGTAAGCTTCGCGGGGGTTCAAATCCCTCTTTCTCCGCCAAAAAACGATCCCACAAAAACAACAAAAAATCGGGATCTTTTTTTTATCCCGAAATTTATGATTTTAACCAAGAATTGCTGGTGATTTTACTGCAATTCTTGAATATTTTTACTTTTTCGTTCTTTCACAAATAGGAACAAGAAAATGACTAAACTTCCAAGCAAATATCCACCAGAATCAATGAGAATGTCAATGCCAGAAAAAGCACGTCCATCTGTGGTTAATTGTGCTAGTTCAGAAGCAACCGCCATCACAACTCCAAAAGCAACCGAAAAAATTAGGATAAAGTATGATTTTCCAAACTTTGGATGACTGATTAAATCGTGGATGGTAAATGTTGATGCTAGACCACTACAAACAAACAATAAAAAATGACCAAAAAGTTTACGGTTAAATCCTGCAAATGCTGGAAAGTTTTCTTTTGTGATTGTATTTTCAGAAACTGAGTTAATCACATCAGCAGCAGCTTTCGAAAAACCATCTGATTCTTTTGTTGATGCTTCGCCATTGAGAAGACCATTCACTAAAATGAAAACGTTAATAGCAATTGCTAGGCCAAAAATAAACCATTTGATGATTGTTCTTTTTTTACTCATATTAACGAATTCTTTGACTAAAGAATCGACCGTAAACTTGGATAAGAGACTTAACTGTCACAAAGCTTGTCGGATCGACTTCCTTAACGAGTTTAATAGCACTCTTCACTTCTAGTGAAGAAACAACAATATAAATTAATAAACGATCTTGCCCGGAGTATCCACCTTTCGCTTTCACAACGGTAACACCGTGTGGAATACGAGCAAGGAGCATCTTTGGCAAATCTATATTAGTTGTATTGATTTCAATTTGAACTTTTTTGTTACGCACATTAATCGCGTCAACAACAAGCATAACGGTAAAGAGATAAACAACTGAGAAGAAAACACATGAAATGGCAATTGCCCAGGTTGAATATTCAGCAAAATCACCACTGTTGCCGTTCGCTCCACCTAAACCATAGATGAGATAGAAGAGTGTAATAATGACAGCATTAATTGCCACACTATATTTACCAGCAGTTGTCGATTTTCTTAAAGAAACATAATAACTAACGATATCGAATCCGCCTGCGCTAGTTTCAAACTTGTACGCAATCGCACTGGATAAACCAGTACATAAACCAGCGAATAAAGCACGTGATAAGAAACCACCGTGATTATTTATCACTGTCGCAACTTCTTGGAAAAATTGTCCTTTGAAAATATTTGAGAAAAGGAACACAAAACCAACATTAATTAAGGTAAATGTCGCAAATCTAATTCCGATTCCCTTAAAGGCCAATACAATTAAAGGAGCATTCACGATTAAGTATGCAATTGAGAAGAACAACGTATTTCCTGGTTCAATATTTACTCCGCAAACGCGTAACAAGGACGCAATTACCTGGGCAAGACCGGATGAACCACCGGAAACCAATTCTAATGTAGTTTGTCCATTGGTTAAAGTTGGGTTCATGAAGCAAACGATTCCAAAAGCAAAAATAGCTGCTGAAACAACGGATGCTAAAAATGCCGTTCCGTAATCAACAGTAAATTTTAACCACAAGTGGTTATAAAGGTAGGAATGGTAACGTTCGTTTAAACTTTGTTTCTGTTTCATAATCTTTACCGCAACTATTGTATTCTACCTTAGGAAAAAAGCATAGAAAAATCAGCAAAATTAAGACATAAGTGTCTTTGACAAAAATGAATGTTGCAACTATATTTATATAGTGTTAAAATACACTCACCGCGTTTAGGGGGTATAGCAAAATGATCGTATTAAGAGCAATAGGAGCATTCTTCGCCAAGATTTGGCGTTGGATTAGAGAAACCGCTTGGGTCCAACCATTATTAATTGTTGGAATCATTTTCGGTGTTATGTTCTCCATCAAACCTATCTACAATGCGATCAAAGATGCTAAAGCAAAAGCCTCCTCTGCCGAAACATATTACCGTCAATTCCAAGTCTCCCTTGCTGGAGGCGATGAATCCCAAGCTTCTAAACTCACAAATCAAATTTATGAATCGATGGAAGCCCAGGAAAACAAAATTGACAGCAGTTTCGGCTTAGGCAACAAATTCTTCTTAATGTATGTTGCTGAAGACTGCGATAAATGTAATTCCGCCAAAGGCGGCTTTGAATACTTCGAAGAGAATTTCTCTTCCATCTATTCTAAAGACAATGAAGAACCATTCCACTTAGTCACCATCTTCACTGATGAAGTGATGACTGATGGTTCTGATTCCGATGAAACCGCATTCGTGCAATATTTGCACAAACACGTAGACTTCTTCGAAAAAGTTGGCGGAAGCATCTGGGATAGCCCATACCATGTTAATGGTGGTATCAGTGATTCTGATATTGAAGCAATCCAAGAAGCCGATGAAGAAAACTTCCTCACTCCAACAATTATGTTAGTTGACTTCTCTGAGTCTCGTGCAGACGATGCTATGGGTGTCAGCGACGTCTTCGTTGGCGTTGAAGAAGTTGGAAGCAGCGGCAACTCTGATGCGAACAAAGCTGAATTTATCTATCAAGCTTGGACACATCAAGGTAAATTCGAAAGAAATTAATTATATATAATTAAAGAAAAAAGTAAGTCATCCCGACTTACTTTTTTTGTTCATACATTTTCACAACTGATTTCGGAACCAGCGGACTAATGTCGACTCCACTTTGGTAAAGAGAATCAATATAACTAGAAGAGATAAATGCATGTCCAGTTGTCGACATGAAGTAGACCGTGTCAATTTCATGATCGATGTATTCGTTTGCAGCGTTGAGAGAGAATTCATATTCGAAGTCACTAACAGCGCGAAGGCCACGAATGAGGAAGTTCGCTCCATGTTCTTTGGCGTACTTCACGGTTAATCCTTTCGTAGAACCAACCTTGACGTTTTTCAATCCTTCCACCGCTCCTTTAATCATCTCCAGACGTTCTTTAACAGAGAAACGAGAGTGCTTATTAGAGTTATCCGCGATGAGAATGATAATTTCATCAAACGCTTTGGAGGCTCTTTTTAGAATATCAAGGTGTCCATTTGTAATTGGATCAAACGAACCTGGATAAATCGCAATTCTTTTCATATTTATTTCCTTAATACATACACGTGAGCAAGACCGTACGAATAGTGGCGTTTGCTAACGTAGTATTCATTAAATGTGATTTCGTGTTCACTTTCAACAATAATCGCTCCATTTTTGTTAAGAACTTGTCGCTTTTCAATCACATCAAGAACTTCATTAATGATGTCTAATTTATATGGAGGATCCATGAAAATGAGATCAAATTTATTATTTGTTTCATTTAAAAATGAAAGAGCATCATAGAAATGGAACTCATAGTTATTTTCATTGAGTGCTTTGGCATTTTCTTTGACCGCATTCATTGAGAACTTGGTTTGGTCAACAAAATCGACAAATGATGCTCCACGAGAAATGGCCTCAAAGCCATATGAACCAGAACCAGAGAACAAATCCAAAACAACTTTTCCATCAAGATGATTTCCAATGGCGTTAAAAACTCCAGCACGGACTTTGTCCATGGTTGGTTTTGTTAAGTTTGTCTCAGGTGTGACAAGCTTTCTTGAACGATGTTTACCACCGGTAATACGAATCATTTTTCTTCCTCGCTCACTTGGAAATCATGGAAAAGTTTATCATTAATTTGTTGATCCATTTCTCGAACTTTTCTTAATGCTAAATAGTACTCTTTAACTAATGGATGATTATCCAGTTCTAATTTACATTTAGCCAATTTTTGCTGGGCTTTTTTGAGTTCTTCACTATTTTTTCCGAAGTGATTTAATGCGTCTTCATATTCAACAATCGCCATCTCTTTTTGATAAGAAAGTTTCATCACTTCTTCGTTTTCATTGAGTTTTTCATCAAGCTCTTTGAGCGCTAAAAAACGTTTGTCGTTTCTAATGACATAACGAAGTTCGTAGAGCTCATCATAAAGGGAAGCGTTCATGCTAATAATATTATCATTTTTGTATCCTTAGTGATACAATAATCGCATGGCGAAACAATTCAAGATTGTCAAAGACAAGATTCCATCTCTGCGTGAGAGATGTAGACTTGTTGAAAATCCAAATGATCCAGCAATTCTAGAACTTATTAATGAAATGCATGATTATTTGGTCCTTTCTCAAGACGAAGAATATGCTCAAAAACACCATATTCGTGAAGGTGTTGGTTTAGCCGCACCTCAAATTGGTCAGAATCTTAGAATGCTCGTCGTCTACTATAAAGACTTTATTGATGACAAAGAAGTGGAAATTGACCACCGCTTAATCAATCCAAAAATTGTTTCTGAATCCGTTAAAAAAGTTGCTTTATCTGGTGGAGAAGGGTGTTTATCTGTCGATGATGCTCATCCAGGATACGTCTATCGTCCATATAAAATCATTGTTAAAGCGTTTGATGCCAAACAAGGCAAAGAAGTTTTCATTACTGCTCGTGGTTATGAATCAATTGTTTTGCAACATGAGCTCGACCATCTTGATGGAGTTTTGTTCTACGACCACATTTCTAAAAAAGATCCATTTGAGAGAATTGAAAACTCTGAATTAATTTAAAATATTTGTATTTTCTTTTTTAAATACATTAAAATTAAGTTATCAAATATCCAACGAAGATAATTCGTCTATTACTTATCCAAATTTAATTTATCGTGAAAGGAGGTTTTGAATGGATACTTCATTAGGACCAATTTCTATTTATGCTTTAGGCGGTCTTTGTGAAGTCGGTAAAAATACATATTGTATTGAATCAGATGATTCTTTAATTGTCATCGATGCCGGCGTCATGTTTCCGGATGAAAACCACCCAGGAGTTTCTTTTGTCATTCCAGATTATCAAAAAATTCGTTCCGCTCGTCAAAAGCTTAAAGCTTTAATTATTACTCACGGTCACGAAGACCACATTGGAGCTATTCCGTTTTTAGTTCAGAACGTTCACGTTCCTGTGATTTACGCTCCAAAACTTGCTGCAGCATTAATTAAACATAAATTACAAGACCACCGTATTCGTGAAGAAATCAATATCGTCGAATACGATGAAAATTCTGTTTTAAATATCGAAGAATTCACAGTTTCATTTTTCTATGTGACCCACTCCATCCCAGACGCATATGGAGTTGTCGTTGACACTCCACATGGTCGAATTGTTCACACTGGAGACTTCAAAATTGACCTCTCTCCAGTTGGTAAACCATTCGAACTAGCAAAACTCACACGTATCGGTTCAGAAGGTGTTGATCTTCTTTTAAGTGACTCAACAAATGCAGAGATTGAAGGCTATACACCAAGCGAATCCAACGTCTTAAAATCGATTAACGACATCTTTGATGTCGCGCATGGACGTGTAATTGTTTCCACATTCTCTTCAAACATTTCTCGTATTCAACAGATTTGTCAAGTTGCCGTCGAACATAACCGAAAGATTCTTATTCTTGGACGTTCAATGGAATTTGCTGTTCAAGTCGCTCGTGAATACGGTTACATCAAAGTCAAAGATAACGCTTTTATCCAACCTGAAAATTTATCTGAATTAAAGAAAAATGAGATCTGCATTCTTTGTACAGGCTCACAAGGCGAAGATATGGCGGCACTTTCTCGAATTGCCAACGGCACACATAAAGACGTCACGATTTATCCAGGCGACACTGTTGTCTTCTCTTCTAGTGCCATTCCAGGAAACGGCGTCTTTATTGACACAGTTGTGAACATGCTTGTTCGCAAAGGTGCAAACGTGCTTAAGAACTCGGTTCTTTACGCCGTTCACTCCTCTGGTCACCCATCTAAGCAAGAGCTTCGCTTAATGCTCCGTTTGGTAAGGCCAAAATACTTTATGCCAATCCATGGTGACTATAGAATGCTCAAGATTCATGCTGATTTAGCCACCACCGTTGGAGTCGCTAAAGAAAATACATTTGTCATGGAAAACGGAGATTCCTTATTGCTCTCCAAACACAAGATTACTAAAGGACCTCATTTCCCAGCTGAACCAGTCTATATTGATGGACGTGATATTGGCGGACTTAACGAAGCCGTGATTAAAGACCGTGAAATTCTTCAAGAAGACGGGCTTGTTGCCGTTGTTGTTGCGATTGATTCAAATCAATCTAAACTTGTTGTTAAACCAGAAATTATCACTCGTGGTTTTGTTGCAAATAATGCGGAAATGAACGCGAATATTGCGGAAATTGTAGAACTTTCTTTAAACAAGAAACTTGCTGAAAAAGTGACATTTGCCGATATCAAAAATGAAATTCGTCGCAGCGTCGCCAACTATGTTTACTTCAAAAGTGAAAGGAAGCCACTTGTTATTCCAGTGGTCATGGATATGAAATAATGCTTATTCTTGCTAGTGAATCTCCTCGTCGAAGAGAGTTAATTAAAAAGATTACCAATGAGTTTACTGTCATCCCGGCCAATGTGGATGAAAGTTCACTTCATATTCCTGCACACGATCTTCCAGGTGAACTTAGTAAGCTAAAAGCTTACGATGTCTATTCTAAGTATCCAAATGACCAAGTTTTAGCCTGTGACACTGTTGTTATTCTTCACGGAGAACTGATGGGTAAACCAAAGTCAGTTGAAGACGCGAAAAGAATGCTTAGAGAACTAAGTGGAGAAAAACATGTTGTTATTTCTGGATACACCTATGTTTCAAAAGAAAAAGAAGTGACTCGTACTGTGCGTACATACGTCTACTTCAATAAATTAAGCGAAGAGCTCATTGACGCTTATGTCAAGAGTGGTTCTCCAATGGATAAGGCTGGAGCCTATGGCATTCAAGATTCCGAATTTAATCTTGTTAACCACATTGAAGGAAGTTTTGACAACGTGATTGGTCTGCCAGTTGAAGACATCAAATCTCACGTCTTTAATAAATAATTAAAATAAGCTCTTATAAAAGCTTGATGCATCACCCTTAATAACGAGGGTGATTTTATTTGTCATTTTAACAACAGATGAAACTCCAAGCTCTTTAAGAGCTTCAATATTAACTGCATCGTAGTTAGAAAGAACAAGAATAACTCTCGAACCATTTAAAGAATGATCAAGAATGTTCTCTGCTCCACCTAATGCAGCTAAAGCAGCTTCGTTTTTAATCACTTTTTGTTGAGAAACTTTAATGATTGGCCCTTCCTTTTTTCCTTTAATATAGGTGTAAAGGAATAAACCAAGAACTGTTAAGAAAACAACTCCGGCAAGAGCAAAGGCAATATATAGACCCCATGTACCAAGCCATTCATTAAATGAATTCTTGGAGGCGTCACCGTAAATAACTAAGTTTTTCATGCTAATAATGTTATCATATAAATACTAAAAATGAGCACTAATCTTGAAATTGAAGTCAAATCGAAATTAAGTAAAGAAGAATACGAAAAGATTCTTTCTTCATTTGAACATCCACGCTTTCAATATCAGACTAATTTTTATATCGATAATTCATCCTTTGAACTCAGTGATTTAAAGCTTGGTTTACGTATCCGGCAAGAGAAGGATTTTGTTGAGTTAACAATGAAGGTTCCAAGCGAAGAAGGAAGGCTCGAAATAAACCAAAAATTAAGTCCAAACGAATTCGAAAAATTCCTCTTTAACAACGAGTTTCCAAATGGTGAAATTATGAGGTATTTACGGGAGTTTTATCCAAAAATTGCTGGTGATTTTTCAATTTTTGGTACTCTTCACAACCAACGAATTACTGTTGAATTAGATGATGCTGAAATTGCCCTTGATCACTTCACATATTTTGACAAAGAAGAGTTTGAAATTGAGTGTGAATCTTTCTCACTTGAACACGCTGAAAAAGTGCTTATTTATTACCTTAAAAAGTTTGACATAAAATATCAAAAAAACACGTCCACAAAATTGCAGCGTGTTATTGAATTGGTTCGTTAATTAGACTTTTTTAAAGTCTCACAAACATCATCGGAACAGTTGATTTCGATGAATTTTTTCGCTCTTGGAATGAATGTGGTCATCTCATCAGCGTCGTATCCAACTTGGATGTGACGATCGTCCACCACAATCGGACGACGAAGGACAGATGGATTTTCACGAACAAACTGAATCATTTGGGAAATGGTCATGCTGTCGAGATCAACGTTTTGTTCCTTCATGATCTTGCTTTTCGTCGCAATGATATCATCAGTCCCGTTCTCACTTTTCTCTAAAATTTCTTTTAATTCAGAATCATTTAATTCGCTTTTAAAAATGTTCTTTTCTTCGAAAGGAATGTGTTGTTCGTTAAACCATTGTTTGACTTTACGACAACTACTACAAGTTGGTGAAACGTAGACCTTAATCATGGTATTTATTGTATATTTTAATGCTTAAAAGTCAATTGTAATAAATTGACAATCATCATTATCGTCTTTATAATTTACACATTATTTGGAGGAGAAAGACATGGATCGTATTCTCAGTGGTATTAAACCAACCGGCCAATTAACTTTAGGCAATTATATTGGCGCAATTAAAAATTTCGCGAAGGTTCAACAAGAGGGTGAAGCATTCCTTTTCATTGCGGACCTCCACGCTTTAACATTGCCAATTGATCCAGAATTCTTAAGAAATAACTCAAGAGACTTAGCAGCCTACTATTTAGCGGCTGGTCTTGATCCAAAGAAAACAACCATCTTCCTCCAAAGCGATGTTCCAGCTCATTCTGAATTAGCAATTATTCTTCAAAACTATCTCTATATGAGTGAACTTTCCCGTATGACACAGTTCAAGGATAAATCAGCAAAAATGAAAGACGAAGCCATAGGCTTAGGTCTTTTTGCTTATCCAGTTTTAATGGCTGCCGATATTGTTATTTATGACGCCAAGCGTATTCCTGTTGGCGAAGACCAACTTCAACATATTGAACTTGCTCGTGACTTAGTCAAACGTTTCAACAATCGTTATGGCGAAGTGCTTGTTATGCCAAAAGGTGAGATGGTTAAAGTTGGAAGCCGCATTATGTCGCTTTCTGACCCAACTAAGAAAATGTCTAAATCTGATCCAAAGGGAGACATTTATCTTAATGATTCTCTTGAAGTCATGCGTAAGAAAATTATGTCCGCCGTCACAGACATGGAAGCACACGTCCACTACGATGTTGAAAAACAGCCTGGTATCTCTAACCTAATGACAATTATGTCATCATTAACAGGCAAGTCATTCGAGCAGATTGAAAAAGAATTTGAAGGCAAAGGCTATGGAGACTTCAAGCGCGCAGTTGCCGATGCTGTCTGTGCTGAGATGGGACCATTCAAAGCCAAATATGAAGAAATCGTTAAATCTGGTTTAGTTGACGAAGTTTTAAATGAAGGTGCCAAAAGAGCATCTGTTGTTGCTAGTGCAACATTAAAGAGAGTTCAAAAAGCCATTGGACTTTACAATAAATAATGGTCAAAACAAACAATCCTTATTTAATCGCTTTTGATATGGATGGAACGCTTCTTAATGAGCGTAAATCCATATCTTTTAAAACCAAGCATTATTTACGTAAGCTTGCAAAGCAAGGACACAAGATTGTTTTAGCATCTGGGCGTCCATCAAGGTCTCTATATAAGTACTATTATCAATTAAAAATTGATACACCAATGATTTGTTATAACGGAGCATATTATTTTTCTCCGTTTGATAAAGACTTTAAGCCTGTCGCATTTGAGTTTCCAAGAAACATCATCATCGACATTATCGATAAAATCAAACCACACGTTAAAAATGTGATGTGTGAAACGGATGATGAAATCTGGGTTGATAAAGAAGATCCAACTCTTGATAAATTCTTCTGGTACAAAGGAATGAATGTTCACATTGGCGAATTAAAAGACATTTTAACTAAAGACCCAATGACATGTATTGTTCAAACCCCATTTGAATATCGTGAGACTAAAGAAATTGAGAAGGTTCTTGAAAAGTATCCCCAAATTGCATCTCGTTTTTGGACTGGATTACCATATTTTGAACTCCACTACAAAACAACATCCAAAGCTACAGCATTAAAAGCTATTGGAGACTATTATGGCATTCCAAGAGAAAGAACGATTGCCTTTGGAGATTCTACTAACGACATTGAAATGTTTCAGTATGCTGGAACCGCTGTTGCAATGAAAAATGCCAAAGGTGGAATTGATCAAATCGCTACGACTATATCTGTTAAAGATAATGACCATAATGGAATTTATCACACACTCAAAAAATTGTTAAAATAACCAGCAATTCTTGGTTAAATATGAAAAATCACGTCGAATTTGCACGTGATTTTTATTTTCCTAATTTACTAAGTATTTCTTCTTCTTTCTTCGGAAGAGGAGCAATAAACGTTTTGTTTGTTAAGTAAGAAAGCTGACCACCAATTTTCTTAAAATAAATTTGATATGCATGAAGGAATTGGTTATCGAACTTATAAATATCTTTGAATTCTTTATTTAATGCAAAGTCTCCGTATTTGCCATCTCCAACGACAGGGAATCCTTTGCTTGATAAGTGAACTCTGATTTGATGTGTTCTTCCTGTGAAAATTTGCACCTTTACGAGAGACAAATCATCATAGTACTTAAATGGTTCAACACGAGTTAAAGCTGATTTACCAAGTTTAGAGATTTTAACAAGTCCGCTCTTCTCATCTTTAAGAAGAGGCGCGTCAATCATCATTGGTTCATCTAAATGACCTTTTACTAAGGCAAGATAAATCTTGTCGATTTCTTCTTTGTCTTTAAAGAGATCTTCTAATTGTTGAAGGCTAACGAGGTTTTTTGCAAATAAAACAAGTCCGCTAGTGTTTCGATCTAATCGGTGAGCAGGAGCTGGTCTAAAGCCTTGGTTTTCATTTGGATCATATTCACCTTTGTAATAAAGGTAATTTAAGACTTCGTTCGCTAAGGTAACACGTTGTTCGTCTTTATCCCCATGAACTAATAATCCACGTGGCTTATTTATAATAAGAATGTTCTCATCTTCATAGACAATCGGATGATTTAAGGAAATCTTCTCAATTTTGCGTGGTTGATTAAACTCTTTTAGTTGCTCATCCGTAACGAAAACAGTCAGTTCTTCGCCTTCATTTAAGATGTAACTTTCTTTAACCCAATGTCCATTAATTTTGACGTCTTTCTTTCTAAAAAGTTTATAAATAAAAGACAAAGGAGCTTGGGATAAATATTTGCGTAAATACTTATCAACTCTTTGATGGGCTTCTAAAGAAGAAATCGTCTTTTGCAACATAAAACAAATATATTATACACATACGCGAAAATAATGTATAATTACTTGCGACGCTGGAGGATTACCCAAGAGGCTGAAGGGGCGGGCTTGGAAAGCTCGTAGGTGCTGAAAGGTGCGCTAGGGTTCAAATCCCTAATCCTCCGCCAGGAGAAAAAAAGACACGCTTTGCGTGCCTTTTTTTTTGGATTTGAACTATTTTATGAGATATTTGCCCGCTTCTTTGCCTAGTGATAGCATCGAGAGAGAATCATAGTGAGCAGCATCATTACCTTCACCGCTATCAACCTTTAAAACTAAATCTATTGCGTTGTCATCTTCGCCATTTGTGTGGATGCAATAATTATGTTCATCTAAAGCGGCAAATTCATCCTTATATAGATTAACTTGATCTGCATGAGGCCAATGAATTGATTTTGTCGAAATATAAGCATCAACAAAATTCATATAACCATAGACATAATCATTAAGATTTTTACGCATTCTTTTCACGAACCATTGTGTTGCTTCGCCATAGGTGTCACATAGTCCATCAAATGAATCAGCTTCTCCTTGCATCCAGAACAAACCTTTGACACGTGGATTTTTGCCATTCTTTTTGAGTTTCTTTAATTGGTCTTTGATAAATGGAACAAAACGATCATATAGTTCATATGTATTTCCGTTTTTATCAACATATTGGGATTGTAAGCAAGATCCACTCCAAGTGGCTTTAATGATGTAAGACTTTTCATCTACTTCAGAGATAACTTCCGAAATACCAATTTCTGGACCGAAATATTCTTCATTTGCACCAAAGCCCAAACGAACAGGGACAAAATTTGATTCAATTCTTTGATCAACATCATACGAAATCTCAACTTTATTAAAGTTTGTTGAATATTTAAGGTAGGTTGTTGGAGATTTAGTTTCCAAAAAAGAAACTGGAGCAACACCAGTTGCGTTTGATTGACCCATAATAATGTAAACATTATCGTAGTGAGTCTCCGGTTCGACTGGCTTTACTTCGTAATCAAAATTTTCCGCACAAGCGGATAAAAGTAAGGCCGGAATTAAAAACAAAAAGGAAAGTTTTTTATTCATAAAAAAATAGTCTATAACTTCTGATAAAACTTTTGAATACGTTTCATGTCTTTTTCGTTTGGATGTTTCTTCGCGATACCTCCGAAACGTTTCATGACATAAGTGTCATACCCACGCGAGTGGAACACACCTATGATTTTTGCACCTTTCTTCTTCGCAATTTTCTTCACTTTACGGACAACAAACGCGATAGCAGGAGCTCCATGAGTATAGATGAAAAACACTTCTTTTCCTTTAGGAAGATGTTTTTCTTCATACTCAACAATCT
>CAMGZN010000012.1 GCA_946183335.1 uncultured Caryophanales bacterium
GGACTCGAACCCTCAACTTCCAGATTCGAAGTCTGACACTCTATCCAGTTGAGTTATTGGGGCAAATCAATGAGTAAATTATATTATATAAATTTAAATTATGATAAAGTTATTTGTATGAAATGCGTGATTATCGGTGCTGGAGCAAGCGGAGTTGCTGCGGCAATCAACATTAAAAGAAAATATCCAAATGATGAAGTAATCATTATTGAACATAGTGATCGTCCACTTCGTAAGATTTTAGCAACCGGTAATGGACGCTGCAATTTAGGCAACAAAGAATTAGATATTAATAAATATAATCACCCAGAATTAATGGGTACTTATTCTTATAAAGAATATATAAAATACGTTGAATCATATGGTTTTAAAACCAAAGAACTTAGTGAGCTTGTTTATCCTTATAGCGAGTCTGCACAAACAGTTCGTAACCAAATCTTAAAAGAGTTAGAAAGATTAGAGGTCTTGATTCACCTTGAAGAAGACTTTATTGATTATGAAGTTGTTAAAGATGGGGTGAAGGTTAAAACCAATAAAGCGACATATAACGCCGATAAGCTCATCATCGCGACAGGTGGCAAATCGACTAAAGGTTTAGGTAATGATGGATCAATTTATGAAATTTTAAAGAAACACCACTACGACCTTGTCCCGTTACGACCAGGCTTAGTGCCAATTAAGACAAAAGAAAATACCAAACTTGTTGATGGATTACGTGTGAAAGCTAACGTCTCACTTCTAGAAAATGGCAAGAAAATTTTCAATGAAGATGGCGAAGTTTTATTTAAGAAAGATGGCCTTTCTGGCATCGTGATTTTCAATGCCTCAAACCATATTAAAAACCCATCAAATATATATGAAATTGTTTTAAATCTTCTTCCACAAAATATTGAAGAATTGCAAAGAAATCACCAGCAATTCTTGGATAAATCCAAATTTTTAGAAGAGTATTTTGCTCCCAAAATTGCTGAATATTTGAAAAACAAAATAAGCGATAAAAACTTCGTCAAAGATCTTCAAAATTTGAAGTTTACATTTAAAGATTTTTATGATTTTGAAAACAGCCAAATTACGATTGGCGGAGTTCAAATTGAAGACATGAAACCAAACTTCGAAAGTAAGAAAGAACCAAACGTTTATTTCCTTGGTGAAGTGCTTGATATGCATGGTCCATGTGGCGGATATAACCTCACTTGGGCATTTATTTGTGGCCAAAAATTAATGAGTTAATGTCATTTTCTTCATCTCGGGCTTGATAAATAGTCGAATTATTATATAATTTCTCCCTTATGAAAAAGAAAATGACGCAAGAAGAGAAGAAAGCATACCGTAAGGCAAAGACTGCCTTATTTGTCTATTCTATTGTCTGCAACATCCCTGTTTGCTTCTTTTTGTGTTTATTCTCTTCCATCTCTGCATGTTCATCGTTCTCTGATGGAACACTTCATATTGCGTTCAAACTAATGAGCTTTAGAGATTTTGCGATTAACTTTGGCGTAAGCTTCGTGCTTGCAATGTTTATCGCGAACTTTATTCCTCTTACACGTATTGGACGTTGGTTCACTGGTTTATTCAAGGTGAAGAACGATACTTATACAGGTAATATGCAGTATCGCTTACTCGCGACACTAATTACCTCGTTTATCTTCTTCATCATCATTTCGCCACTGTTAACCATCCTGAACTGTTTCATCCTTTATCAAAAAGGATGGGAAACAGCTCTCCTATCATTTTTGATTAATACGCCGCTAATGTTACTTGTTGGATTTGTCTCATCGCTAATCTCCGATATTACAGCTTATAAAGCGGCACATCATATTGACGAAACATTCTAAAGAAAAACCCGACGCTTGGTCGGGTTTTGTTATAAATAATAATTATCGACGATGGCTACGAAGTTCTTCGGCCATTTCCTCTTCTTCGCTTGAAAGTTCTCGATCTTGAGGTTCGACATAGTCCGGCTTGAAGAGATCTGGAATATCGGCCTTTCCGCTGGCACGTTCTTCTTCGCGACGTCTCGCGGATTCAGCTCTCAAAGCATCATATTTGGCTTTAAATTCAGCTCTTTCCTTACGGAAGGCTTCTTGTTTAGCTCTTTCTTCTTCGGCTTTTGCCACCGCTGCTTCAGCTTCGGAGATCTTCTTTTGGTCTTCTACTTCAGCTTTCTTTTCGGCTTTGATTGCTTTTGGCTGTGCTTTTTGTTCAGCTTTAGCTTTCTTAGCTTCTTCTTTGGCTGCTTTCTTGGCTTCTTTTTCAGCCTTCTTAGCTTCTTTAGCGGCAGCTTTTATAGCTTTCTTATCAACCTTTGGAGCTTCTTCAACCTTTGGTTGTTCTTCTACTTTAGTTTCTGGAGCAGGTTTAACTTCTTCTTGAGGTTGTTTTACTGCTTCAGGTTCTTTCTTCACCGCTTCAGATTTCTTTTCAGGAGCAGCTTTTGCAGCTTTCTTAGCTTCTTTTGCAGCTTCTTTATCGAGTTTTGCAATTACTTCGCGATATTTCTCAAGTTCAGCTTTATTTGCTAAAACCCAGTGTCCAGGAACAATTTCCACGAGTTCTGGTTTATCGATAGAATAATCATGAACTTCATTTGGCTTATAAACGATTCTTTGACGTTTCTTTTCAGAAAGTGGATCTGGCTTTGGAATAGCAGAAAGTAACGCGTTGGTGTATGGATGTAATGGGTGTTTAAATAATTCATCAGATGTCGCTAATTCAACAAGTTGGCCAAAGTACATAACACCAATACGGTCACAGAAATATTTAACGACTGATAAATCGTGAGCAATAAACATGATTGTTAAGCCCATTTCTTCTTTTAAATCATTTAACAAGTTAATGATTTGAGCACGAATCGAAACGTCCAACGCAGAAATTGGTTCGTCACAAATTAAGAATTGTGGATTCATGATTAAAGCACGGGCAATACCGATACGTTGACGTTGTCCACCAGAGAATTCGTGTGGATAACGAGAAGCGTATTCTGGAATTAAACCGACACGTTCAAGAACGTCCGCGACTTTTCTAGAGTTCGCATAACGGTTATGTTCACCTTGGATACGAAGACCTTCTTGAATAATGTCTTCGACAGTCATACGTGGATCAAGAGAATCAACAGGATCTTGGAAGATCATCTGCATCTTGCTCATGAGTTTCTTATCAACGTGTTTGTTGTCGTATTTAATTTGAGCGATCGCTTCTTTCTGCTCCTTGCGAATTTCAACGATTCGATCGCGGATTTCTTTGATTTGTGTGTCACATTCTTTGATGAGTTCTTTCTTCTTATTTGGATCTTTTTCCTCACTAAGTTTTAACTCATATTCGTGACGAATTTCTTTAATTTTGTTACGCCCTTTAATACGGGACCATTTGATTTCTTTATCATTCCATCTTCGACCAGCACTGATACGGTAACCTTCAAAGTAAATTGAACCAGAAGTAATGTGGTAAAGTTTAATTAAAGAACGACCTGTTGTGGTTTTGCCACAACCAGATTCACCAACAAGACCAAAACATTCACCTTTTTTAATATCAAAGGAGACGTCGTGGACAGCTTTGGTCTTAAAGGCATTACGGCCATGACCAAAACTAAAGTATTGCTTTAAGTGACGAACAGAGAGTTCGACTCCTTGTTCGACGAGTTCAGAACGATAAGTAACTTGACGTTTAAGTTTCATTATTTCGCTCCTTTCTTCGCCGCTTTTAAGGAGTTCTCAATACGGGTCTTAACAATTTTTGGCATTTCCACCTTTGGTGCACGTGGATCAAGGAGCCATGTGGCAGCATAGTGAGTGTCAGAAATCTTAAATAAAGGTGGTTCTTTCTTAAAGTCGATGGCCATCGCGTATTTACTACGTAAAGCGAAGGCATCGCCTTTTGGAGGATAAATCATATTTGGAGGTGTGCCTGGGATGGCTTCAAGTTTTTCTTTACTATCGATATCTGGGATTGAGGAAAGAAGAGCCCAGGTGTATGGGTGACGTGGGTCATAGAAGATATCTTCTTCTAAACCATACTCAACAATCTTACCAGCATACATCACTGCGACACGGTCGGCCATGTTGGCAACAACACCTAAGTCGTGTGTAATGAAAATACATGATAAGTTACGTTCACGTTTAAGACGATTAATCAATTCAAGGATTTGAGCTTGAATGGTCACGTCTAACGCAGTTGTTGGTTCATCACAGATTAAAATATCTGGGTCAGCGGTTAAGGCAATCGCGATAACGATACGTTGTCTCATACCACCGGAGAATTCAAATGGATATTGACGGAAACGTTTTTCTGGGTTTGGAATACCAACTTCAGCCATAATCTTTAAGGCTCGGGCCTTAGCTTCGGCTTTGGTAATCTTAATTGAAGAAATGTATTCACGTTTACGTTCGCCAATGCGCTTCTTAAGTTCTTGAGTGTCGTCAGTCTCATGTTTAATCTTTTCGACATCATTGATGTAGCTTTCTTTGAGTTTAAACTTGTAGTCTTTGACTTCAACTTTGGCTTTCTTGGAAGCGACTTTGAATTTGGCTTTATTCTCTTTAATTAGAGGTTTATATTTGGCTTTTAATTCGCCTTTATCAGTAGAAGCATTTTTCTTTGCTTCAGCAATTTTAACATCATATTCTTCACGAACTTTTTTAACGTTTTCTTTGGTTGATTTCTTTAATTCAACCGTAAATTGCTGGATATTTTTCTTTTCTTCTTTGGTTTTTGCGTTGAGTTCAGCAAGTTTTGCTTTGCGTTCTTCAGCGCTTAAAGATTTGTCATTTTTAATAGTAAACTGAGTTGCGCCATAAGACTGTTTTAAAGTATAGAGTCGAGACTCTTTTTCGTTATGAGCGTGGTTCTTAGCTTTAGCAATTTCTTTCTTCTTTTCACTCTTAAGGAACTTCACAAGTTCTGGGCCTTTAGCAAGTCCAGCGCGGAGTTCTGTTTGAGAGTTACGATAAGCAACTAATTCGTTCGCAACTTTCTCTTCGTAGAGTCGTTTAATACGACTACTATTCACAAGCATTGCTTCAGTAATTTGCTTACCAATACGAACAATTGGGTTGAGTGAAGAAAGTGGATCCTGAAAGATCATACCAATCTTGTTACCACGGATACGATGGAATTCATCTTCACTAACCTTGGTGAGGTCTTCACCTTGGTACATAATCGAACCGCCAACGATACGACCATTTGCGGCTAAAATACCCATGATAGTTTTACTTGTAACAGATTTACCAGAACCGGATTCACCAACGATACATAAGGTTTCACCTTTGTATAAGTCGAAAGAAACACCACGAACAGCTTGAACATAACCATGGTCAGTGGAGAAGTTGACACGTAAGTCCTTAACGGATAAAACAATTTCTTTTTCTTCCATTATTCGTCTTCTCCTTTCAAGCTTGGGTTAACAGCGTCACGTAAACCATTACCAAACAAGTTGAAGGAAATCATCAGTAAGGCAATGATCACGGCTGGGAATATCAATAGATATGGATACTGTTTTAATTCTGGCTGGTTATTCGAAAGAATAATACCTAAGGAGTTCAAGTTTCTAAAGCCTAATCCTAAGTAGGAGATTGTCGCTTCAGAGAAGATAACGCCTGGAATCATTAAAACAGCAGAGGTAATAATTGTACCCATCGCATTTGGTAAGATGTGTTTCGCGATTAAGCGGGCATCAGAGGCCCCTAAAGTACGTGAAGCTAAGACGTATTCACGACCTCTAAATCGATAGAACTGCGTTCGCGTTGTTGCCGCAGTACCAATCCACCCAGTCAAGCATAGAGCCAGAGCAAAGCTAAAGAACGTTGATCCAAGGTGGATGACAACAAGTGTCATCACAACAATCCATGGAATACCGCTTAAAATATCGGTGAAACGTTCCATGATTAAGTCAACGTTGCCACCAAAATAACCACAAATCGCACCCCAAATTAAGCCGAAGATAAAGCAGATAGCGGATGAAATGATACCAAGTAATAATGACCATCTAAGTCCGTCAAAGACGTATTTTAGCATGTCTTTACCGTTTTTATCAGTTCCTAATAGGAACTTCGGCATTTCTTCATAGCCATAATACTTATACATCGTGATGTATCCATCAACTTCATAACCTAATGGGTTCGATTTAGAAATTCCATAAGGATCAACATAAATATCTTCTGGACGAAGTTCTTGGGCTAATGGGCAACGTTCATCAAGAATATGGCAATAGAAAGCGTTGGTGTCTAAAACATATTTACCACTGGAGTTTTTCTTTGTGGAAATGTTATATTCCATAAGTTTAACACCCCATGGGTTTTTATCTGTCACCTTTGCTGTTGACCATTGATCAAGATCACTAACAGAAATTCTTTCTTTCCATTTTGTGCCTAATTTAGCTTCGTAAGTATCATAAACAAAGGAGACAAAGTATCCTTTGGACATGAACAATTGACGAGCAGCATTTGAACTAACAAGATAGCCATAGTTGAGTGCTGTTTTTGCTTGATCTAAATAAAGTGTCTCACGACCAGAAGCAGTTGCATCGGTAAATGAAGCACCATCATTAACTTTGTCTCCACTAACGTAGTCACAAAGTTTAGCCTTTAAAGCATCATTTCCAACAACATCAAATGTCCAGGAATGAATCAAACTAGATTTATTTTGCTCATCGCGTTCATTTTTAATTGTGACAGCAAAATAATATCTTTCGAATTTTGTTCTGGTTTCACCAGATTCACTTAAAGCATCGCCAACATTCACCGTTTCTTCAGACATAGAAGAAACAGCAGAACCGATATTATGAACAACCTTTGGTTCAATGATTGGATAATAAGTCTTAACTTCATCGTCTCCATCCATATCAATGGCGACTAAATCTAACCCAACTTTAGCTAACTCGTAATCACTATCAAACTTTTGTAGCTTTTCGTCTGGAAGTTTTTCGATCTTATCGAAATCATACGTATCAAACGCCGTAATCAAAACTGTTTCTTTAGATAAATCGAGCACATCAGTGATTTCTTGTGTTCTTAATTCAGCATATTCAGCTTCTTCTTTTATACTCTTTAATATGGAGTGACGCAAGAATCCACCTTTACCGAAATCACTGACATAGTCAGTATATTTTTCATCAGAGAATTCTTTCTTCGAAATAGCACTTCTAACGAATGTTTCGTTTGGCCACCAATCTTTTTGTTTTTCTTCATCAGTTTTAGCAGTCGGATTAGCACTAATATCAACAGAATAATCTTTATATTTTCTCGTTCCATCCCAGAAACCAGTACCAGCATTAAAGAGTTTTGGTTCTAAGTATTCAAAACCAGTATTCGCTGCACCAGCGCTAACATCGTATGGAGAAACAGCAGGAATAACAATCGATAAAAGCAATAACAAACCTAGAATAACTGCAGCAACAACAGAAGATTTGTTCTTGCGGAATCGACGTAAGCAGTCTTTAAAAAATGTTGTTGGTTTGGTTTGGAACTTTTGTTCATGAATTGTTGTATCTTTTGTGACGAGCTTAAAATCGTCCTTGGAGATTTCTGGATCGCGGGCTTCTTCAGGAAGGTTATTTAATAACTCGAATTCGTCTTCTTTCTTTTTCATTACGAGTTCTTTTCTCCCATTCTGATACGTGGATCAATAAAGCCATAAGAAAGGTCAAGGATTACGCCCGCGAGTAATCCGACGATTGTAAAGATGGCCATATCCACCATTAAGACGTTTAAGTCACGATCTGCAGCGTTTCCTGCGGAAAGAGAAGTAATATAAAGATCGCCAATACCATTGATGTTATAAATTTTTTCTAGAATCATTGACCCAGAGAAGACACCAATAAATTCGGCGAGAATTGACGGTAAAATTGGAACGAACGCATTACGAAGAGCGTGTCTCATAATGGCTTGTCGTTTAGTTAAGCCTTTTGTTCTTGCTAATAGCAAGTATTCAGATGACATGACTTCACAAAGCTCAGCACGTACGAAACGCGTATATCCACAAATAGAGCCAAAGGAAAGCGATAAAACTGGAATAATATAGCCTAAAGCTTTCACACCAGTTGATTTATCGGCCGTTGGCCACTTTGTTGGTAAATTACCGTTATAAGCTAATCCCCACAAGAGGAAAATGATAATAACGAATGACGGAATGGAAATGAACACCATAACAGATGTTGAAATGGTGTGGTCAACCCATGTGTTTTTCTTTAAACCAGCTAAGATTCCCAAGCCAATTCCTAGAGGAACAGAGATAACAACAGAGATAATGTTAATCTTTAAGGAAACTGGTAAACGTTCCGCAATAATACGGATGGCGCTTGCTTCTGGTTCGATATGTGTCGAACGACCCCAATCAAATTTGGTAACAATGTTGCCTAACCATTCAAAATATTGGTCAACGATTGGACGCTCGTAGTAGTAAATTGCTTTACTTGTTCCAGGTGGTTCATACTTCGCTAAAAAGTCCCCAAGTTCTGGATGCATCGTTTCAAATTTGACAACATAACCATATTCAACTTGTGTTTCATAGAAGGAATAGATTTCTGCTGGTTTAGATGATGCAATCTTTGCTGGACCAAGAGATTTAATTAAGAAAAAGGTCAAGGTTAAAATGATAAAAGTTGTGACAAACGCTAAGATAATACGTTTAATCGAGTACTTTAACATCTTTTCTAGGCCTTCTTTTTAAGTTGTTTGAATTATAATTTATTATAAATGATATTGCAAGCAAATATAAAAGGCAATCATTAAAGATTGCCTTAGATATGTTTTATTTTTAATTAATTAGATATCATAGATATCTTCACCCTCTGTCCAGCCTTCACCTTTGATGTCTGGATAGTAGAGTTCTCCTTCTTCAATATCAAAGTTTTTGATCTTCTCCATTTCAATGGTCCAATCATCGCCTCTCCATTCATAGGAACAGAGTTGGTGCATCACGGAATATTGGAGATAATTGTCGTGATGATAATAATCAAACGCGACATCGAAACTCGCCATTGTTCCGCTTGGAGCAATCTTGTCGAAGTCCATCAGTTCTTCTTCCTTAATGGTGTAGGTCGCCCAGAGGTTTCCCTCATCATCTCCACGTCCTTCAACGTTAAAAACGTTGGAGTATGAAGTTTCAAGAATATCTTTAATTCCTGAGACGAGGTCTTTCTTTGGATCGCTTAAACCAGCAACGTCGTCAATATCTTCGACGAATTGGTCAGCACCATAAGTGAATAAGTTATCAAGAACATTGGCGCAAGCTAACCAACGGTTTTCAGTCTCGACATAACTCGAACAGTCGACTTTGATGTATTTTTTTATTCCTTGAGATTCGTGGAACAAGAATGTTTCAAATTCGTCTGTACAGTAGATGACCCATTTACCTTTGGAATAAGTGGCGTTTTGACCGGTTTTTGTTTCCGCGACATAAGAGTCGTCGATGCAGATGTAAGCTTCATCAAGACTCAAAATAATTGTCTCAAATTCGTTGGTACTTTCGCGAACTTCATCTCCTCTTTTAACGACTTCTTTTTGGTTTAAGAAAGTCTTGAGATAACGAGGTCTAACAAAGGAAGCGTCTTGTTGTACAGTGATGATATCAGCGGCATTACTAATCGCTTGAGTTTTGCTATTTGCTGGGGTTGAGGAAACATAACATTCCCTTGAAAAATCACCGCATTTCACGGTTATTTTTGCAAAACCATCACTTTTTGCTGTGATTTTTCCGTTGGAATCAACAGCAATTGCACTTGGATTGTTTGATGTATAAGTTACGCTTGGTAAATTAGCTAGAATTGGTAATGTGAGCAGTTCAATTTGGTGTGATTCGCCAGTCTTTAAAGACACATTTACATCTGCGATTTCAAAGGCTTGAAGCGACGCATTAGCCGCTGGTGAATATTCGCCTGACTTGCTTGGATCAAGGTCAGAATGACCATGTGAATCACATGCCACTAAAGCAAGCGCCATCAATGTTGTCGCAACAACTTTAGTAATCTTTTTCATCAGCAATCCTCCTTTCAATATTAAAGAATTAATTAATTTTAATTAGTCGGAACTTGTCTTACCGGCTGTAATAGTATTCAAGGTTGGTTGACCACCGTTAATCTTTAACGAATAAGTCACATCGATACACCAGTAGAGCTTGTAACAATCTCTCTTTAAGTGATCTTTAGTCTTTTCGTCGCCGGTGTAGGAATCAAGATCCCATTTATTGGCTTTTTGAATACTTTTTTCGATATTTTCTTGAGCATCATGTGTAATGGTGATCTTACCAGTCTCTTTATCGAATGTGACACCGGAATCGGAGTCCTCACTAGAGAAACTTAATCCACCATAGACATAAATCGCAATAGATTCAACAGCAAATTCTGCTGTATCACCAACATCAACGAATTCTGTCTTAAGGGTAACGTTTGAGCTACCGCTTGATTTCTTAAGGGTTGAGAATGTTGATAAGTAGCACTTTTCAACAGCTTTAACAGTTTCACCATTGTTTACGATACCACCATGGTCAGCAACTTCCCAAAGAGCATCAAAGGAATATCTACGGGCGTTATAAACGAGTGGGTGGACATCATCAACTTTTGATGTATCAGTACCCCAGTTAAGGGTGAATGTAGAAGAGTTATCAGATTTTAAAACTTCTAAGAAGTTTAATGGGTTATATGTGTTACCACTAATCGCACCGAAGCCAAGGTCGAATTCACCAACCTGGAGGTGTTGCTCGTAAACATGTTCCCAAACACTAACAGCATTATTTTCAACTTTAAGTTTAATACGATTGCCAGAAACGGCTGGATCGTTAAATGCTTCTTCGAAATAGTGAGCAATATCAACACCGTAGTCAGTAATATCGGATTGATACATCCACCAGATTTCAATTTTCATTTCATATGGATTATCAACAGTACCGTAATTAATCTTATTTTGTTGGATTAATTGGGCAACGGCAGACTTAAAGTAGTTGACCGCTGTATCCTTGTTATATCCAAAGTCATCTGTACCTGGGATTTCATTTCCTTCACTATCATAACGAACGTTATGGTAATCACGAACAGCAAGCTTGTGGGCTTCTGTAGAGTTATAGGAAATGTTACGTTGCGGATCAGACATATAAGATCCAGAGAAGTAGTTAATTGATGGTTTCACACCACGCTTTTCAGCGAAAGCTTTACGGTCAATTGACCAGAATAAACCATTTAAGAAGTTTTCATTAGACATCCATGGCTTGACGTTCCAGCTATGTCCCGAATCAATCTTACCACTTGGACCAAATCTTTCTGTCCATTGCTCTTGTGTACAAGAGTTAACATTTAGTTTAAAGACGGAATCACCTTCAACTTCTTTAGCACTACTCTTTTCATCCATATGTTTTTGTGGAAGTGAGCATGCGTCAAGGTTTCCATCCTTAAATTCATCATAATAAGCATCAGTATTTTCAGTGATTGATGGGTCGATTTTGATACGAACACCAGCAATTTTATAACGATTGTATGGTGATTGTGTTTCGTACCAAGAACTATTTACTGTAAATACAGTACGGGAGTTTTTCTCCCAGACATCAAGGTAGTAGGCACCTAAACAAATTGTTGAAGCAACAATGTTGTTTTCAATCGCTTCAGGAACCTGCACGTTATTGTTAAATGAACCATAACGTTTTGCTGCACGAGCAAGCTTGTTATCTGGATCAGTTCCATCACGGTTTGCGCCAATCATCATCATAAAGTCTTCTGGAACAGGTGAATATAAGTTACTTGATAATGTATACATTGCAGTGAATGAGTCAATTGGGTTAATTAATGTAAATTCAATATAATCACCAGCTGGATAGCTTCCGCCTTCGGCGTAAGATTCACTACCATCAGCGGTGCCAATCTTCACACCGAGTTTCTTTCCATCAACCATGGAATCCCAAAGTTGCTTACATTCAGCATCGGTTTTACCAGTCTTAGTTTGTGCATTGTATGCGTTGGCGCCTTTAATACCATAAGAAGTATCAGCAGCCATTTCGTTACCACGTTTAAGGTTATGGCTTCCTGTTAAAAGGAAACGGAGAATGAATTCATAGTCTTCAAGTTGTACTTGACGTCCGTCAAAACCAGCAACTCCACCGTTATAACGATAGGAAATATTGGTGCGGAGATAAATTCTCCATCCAGTATACATTTCTGTGTCATTGTGAGCACCAAGATGGAACATCTTTGGGGCTTTGGTTGAACTATCAATCGTGTGAATATCATCACGAGCTAATAATGGATACCAAACTGCTTCGTTCTTGTCATCATTAAGTTTCATACCAAAGTATGAAGAAGTAATGTAGTTTGATAAGTCAGAGACTTGGGAACCAGCCGCGTTAAGAGCGTTAATTGTTCCTGGGTCAGAGCTAGAGGCACTATGGTAATGGCGCGGGAATTCGAAGTCTCTTCCTAAACCTGGAAGGTCACTAGAAAATGCAGCATCTGAGTCAGAAAGTAAGCCATAACCATAACCAGTAATGTATTGACGGTTACCTAAAAGAGCTAATGCTCTTTCGGAATAAAGCATATAACCGCCATTCTCAAATAGAGAAATACCAGTTAAATGTGTATCCATGGCATATTTTTCAAGTTTGCCAAGAATTTCGGTTCTTGTTTCTCTTTGTTCTTTAGTTGCGGCAGCAGAGAAGTTATAACCACCAGTAGCAAGAATAGAACCACCGATAACATTGTAAACTCTGTTTACAACAACGTTGGATTTTTCTTCTTTAACAGTGAAACGAACTGTTCCTTCATCTTTTGTAAAGACGAAGCCACGGTTGGTCACTTCTGCGACTTCTGTATCGCTACTTTCGTAAGTATAAATACGATCGCTGTCATCGACTCCGTTTGTTTCAACAACAATCTCGTATGGTTCACTACGAACTTCAAGAGTTTCATAGTTACCTTTCACACTAATTGTGAAAGAGAATTCTTGTTCGGAATCACCTTTTTTCGAACATCCAGCTAAACCACCGAGACACATCACGGTAGCTAAAGCGAGGGTAAAGACATGTGCTTTTTTCATAATTAGAAACCTCCTTGTTTCTATGGGCGTTTCTTCTTGCCAAGAGCTTTGACGATCGCAATACATCCGCCGGCAAGGACGACTCCTCCGATCGCAGCTGGTACGCCGATACCAACAGCGAGGTCTGCACTGCGGTCTGGTTTAGAACCACTAGCCACAGAGACAGTCGAGTCGATGGAAACTACTTTTTCATTACCGTATTCATCAATTTCAATAAATTGAAGTTTACCGTCTTTATCGTACTTAAAGTCATGGTTCGATTTGAGGTAACGGTTCTGGACGATTTCGAAATCGTCATAGCTTCCTTCTTCTCCAGTGAAGTGGACAATGGCGCCACATTCACCGAAGGCTTTATCAACTGGACGTATATAGAGACGATATGTACCGTCTTGACGACGTCCAAGTTCTTTCATTGAAGACTCAATGAATGAAGGTTCTACTTCAACATAGTAGACACCTTTCTTTTCGTCATATTCCACTGGAAGGTTGGTATAACCAACAGTGACATATGAGAGGCCAGCATCTTTGATTTCGATGCGGACCTTTCCATCAACTTCATAGAGCTTAGACACCTCAGGTGGGGTGTTATCAATATGAATGTTGTAGGACTTAGAAATCCAGTTTCCGGTTCCATTAAGTTGATAATTGAATGTCAACTCATATTCACCATCCGCGAATCTTTCTAAGGTTGTTTCGTCATATAGAGGCACAACAGCCCACGCACGGTGAGCGATGTAACCTGCTCCAAGGAATCCACCTTCGACGTGAGACTTATATAACTGGTGTAAGTTATTTGAGTCTCCGTAGAGTGAATCTTCGAGGGCTGACCTATAGACGACTTTTCCGTCAGCTTTATTCTTAATCGTGAAGAAGTTATCACGAACAGAACGTAAGACGAATTGTTGAATGATCATCGTGTTGGTCTTTTCCGCGTTACCAACATAAATGTTGTTAACCGCGTCATCCGCACGATTTGTTAATGGATCTGTACCAACTGGATAGAAACCATTAAGTTGAGTAATATTACGATCATTCTTAAGAATGCTTTCAGTCACGATGCTATCTGGAGAATCAGCATAACCGACAACCCAGAGGGAGCCCATATCCGCATTATCCTTACCAACTAACTGACGAGCAGTATCGTTAACGAGGTCACTTGGATAAACTTGACCAACTTTCTTTTCAAATTGGAATTCTTCCACAATTGGAGCGGATTCATAGTTTTGACCTTGTTTGATGTCGCCTCCACCATAAAAACCTAAGAATGGAATGTTGAGGTCTTCTTCGAATCCATCAGCGATTAATTCACAGAATCCTTCAATGTAGGTTCCATATGGATAGAGTTCAAGGATCTTTTCTTTATCCGCTTGTTTTAAGGAGTATGGGTTGATGGTAATCTTGGAGTCTCCTGGTTTAATGCTCACCGCTTGACCTTCAATCACATCAAGGACAACGTCCTTAGTGGAGAGATATTTGTGGTTTGGAAGTGGTTCATAGACAACACCTTCTTGAGCGTCTTGAACTTGACTACTGACATAGTAAATATCTGGTTCAATAATGACTGGATTAGACTTACTAGCGTAGTCAGAAGCGTTCTTGTAGTAAGTAAGTTGTTTGGTTACTTTGTAACAGTCTTTATAGGAAGCTGTTCCAGAGGTGTAAACCACTTTTTTATAGGAGTAGTCGTAGTACTCAATTCCTGGAAGTTTTTCGAAGGAATCAACTTCTCCTAAGTAGTTATAGTCTGACGTGATGATGTCATTGTTTTCTGCTGAAGCAGGACGCATCACGGTTAACTTGACTTTGTAATTGAGTGTTTCTTCGCTTTCGTTATGGGCGTAGAAACTGAGTTTTAAGTTACCATTGTTGATATCATCGTTGTTGTGGAGCTCAACTTTGGCTTTGCCAATGCCTTGCTCTTTACCATCAACAACTTTAAATCCTTCAAGATAAACTTTGGAGTTAAGTGCGCCATAGATGTCAGCCATACCAGCACCCTGAACACGTGGAGAAGCATAATTCATCTTTCCATCTTCTGGATTGACTTCTGGAAGGTTCATTGGGTTAGCTGTAGACATCAAACGCATATTCACTTTGCCGCGTTCTTCTTTGACCTTGTATAAATCACATTCTGGATCAAGTTCAGTTTGTTCATCATCAAGGTAAGCTTCGCTTAATGAACCATCAGCAATGAGTGGTCCACTAACTTTGGAAAGAACAACAGCTTGTGCACCAGCGTAGTTTGGCGCGGACATAGATGTACCTGAGAGGTACTCATATGTTGTCAGTGGAGTGTCTGTTTTATCCTCTTTTGTTTGAGGTGGAACAGCACCACGGATGATGTCTCCTGGAGCGGTGATTTCTGGCTTAATGTCTAAGTCACTACGAGCTCCATCGGTGGAGAATGTCGACATTGTACGAGCAGCACTATCTTTTGATAGTTCTTTTTCAATGAAGGAGAATTCACCACTACGTTCCCTTTCAAAGTATGGTTTATCTTTGAAGAGAAGGAGAGCACATGGCATCGTTGGGCTGAAGTCATCACCGAAGGACATCCGGAAGGTAAAGTCTGTTTCGGTTGGGTCGTTATTAATAACGAATAAGCCGATAGCACCTTTATCCGAAGCGGTAACGTATTTGTCCGCAAAGGAGGTGGAACCACGGTTGACGACAGCGACTTTTCCTTCAACATCAAGTCCGGAATAGTCATTTGCGGTACCAAATCCTGGGACATAAACCCATTCGATAGTCTCATCGAGATCAACGACGAGGTCTCTCATCTTAAATTCGGTGTCATATTCGCTTGGATAACGTTCGTTATTCACGATTTGGTCATCGTAAGCGATGTTATTTTCACCACATTTAATACCAGTTTTGTAATAAATGTAATCTGGGTGGGCAGAACCGATGGACATACTTGTTGGGTGGTTAGCATAGCTACCAAGGATACCGGTTTCGACCATCTCATTGGTCCAGTTACCGTATCCACCAACGAAGGAATATGATTCCTTACCGGCGTTACCATTGGAGATGGAAGTTAAGATATGATCTTCTGTTACCATCTTTTCAATGGTTTGCATAGCAAGATCATCATCTTCGAATTCTCCAAGATCACTACCAAGCGACATATTAATTCCATCAACACCAAGGATGACACAGTCTTCCAAGGCTTGAAGAATACAAGAATCGTAAGCACCGTCGGAATCACTGAATCCAAGTTGTTTACCGATATCATCTGGTCTCCACTCAGTGAATACGCGCATACAAGCTAGCTGAGCTTTTGGAGCGATGCCTTTGTATTCTGGAGCATTCGCTGCAGTAATTGAGGCAACGTGAGAACCGTGGTAATCGATTTCACTATGAACATCGAAATCAGTATGCAATGTTTGGGTTCCACCAAACTCAGAAGAACCACCATAGTCATAATAGAATGGAACTTTATTATTAAAGTAAAGAGATCCTTCATAACCTGGTTTGTTCTTCATCTTGTTGAATGTGGCGCTAGTATCGGAGTTTGAAACAGCATGTAACTTAGAATACTTACGCGCATTAACGAATTTTGGTTGGAATCTTACCTTGACATCATCTGCAAGTGGATCGAAAACCTCGTGGTGCCATTCTGGTTCACTACCAACTTGACCACGGAAATAAAATTCGTTATCTAAAATCGCAATGACGGTTCCTTCACCATCATAGGTTTCACCTGGAAGAATGTTACCAGTACCGTCATCGTATCCTGGCTTACGCATTGTACGCGCAGAAACGTTTTCGTTCTGGTCAATCTCGGTTGATCCACTACGATTAACTTGGAATGTGACGCCTTGTCCTTTGTTTTTACGAACCACATAATGGTCCTTATAAACTTGTTTGACACCAGAAAGACCCTCGATTTTCGAGATATCTTCCTCGTTGACGTTTAAAGTCATCGCGTTATTTAGAACAGTAAAGTTATTAATCAACTCAGCTTTTGGGTTAACTGAGTAGCGAATACGTGAAAAGAGTTTTTCTTGTTTTGAGATAGCTTCCTCGGAAGTTAACTCCTCTATGTCTTGATCGAGTTTAACAATGACTCGAGTATCAGGTTCAAGAGCTTCAGCAGCCTTGATGGAACCGGTAGAAGCACCGATAGCACCTAAAGACATAGTTGCAATCACGCCGCAGAGTAATCGACTTTTCTTCATACATTACCTCCTTTTCGTGCATACACACGATAGTTGTAATTGCGTATATTTTATATATGTTCGTGTGAGTATGCAACAAAAAAAAGCACATGAAGCGTGCGATATTGATGCCTGCGAGCAAACTTTTAATTTATTTGCAAGCGCAAAATAATCTCTAAAACAATTACTGCAATAATGAACAAAAGTCCGGCCAAAAAGAGCATCAAATAAGTGCGTTTTTTCGTCTTTCTTTCGTCACATTTTTGCAATTTATAATCGGCTAAAGAATTGTATGCATTTGGGTTTTTATTGAACATCGAGGTGAGTGCTTGTTTGAAGCCAAAAGCAAACGTATCAAA